>CAYPBX010000133.1:0-6906 GCA_964409075.1 uncultured Candidatus Obscuribacterales bacterium | reverse complement strand
ATGGCATCGATAATGCTCGGTGCCTTTATGCTCATCGTCGGCAATCTTCTTGCCGATATCTTCCTTAAAATCGTCGATCCCAGAATTACGTTGCAGTAGCGCATGATTCAAGAAGCTCCGGTACCAATCACGCAAGAGTCCCTGCCAGCAGGACGCAAGACGCCCTGGCAGAGGCTCTGGCGCGATAAGCTCGCCCGCAGCGGCATCGTCATTCTCTTAGTGCTCTATCTTTGCGCCGTCTTTGCCGATGCGCTCACCCCCTACAGCATGTACTTCAACGATCCAGCACTCGCCAACGCTCCGCCTACACCCGTTCACTGGCATGATGAAAGCGGCTCTATCACCTGGCCTTACGTATACTCCACCGAACGCCGTTTCAACCCGCAAACTTTCAGGCAGACCTATCACGAGATAAAGGACACGCGCTATCCGCTGAGGCTGTTTTCCAGGAACGAGCCTTATCGCATACTCGGCATCCTACCGTGCGACCTTCACCTCTTCGGCGTGGACAGCCCCGCCCGGATCTTCCTCCTGGGAGCCGACATCAACGGCCGAGACAATTTCTCGAGGCTCTTCTTCGGTGCGCAGAAAAGCCTCACTATCGGCTTTCTGGGGTTGTTTATCGCCTTTCCTATCGGTATTTTATATGGTGGCATATCCGGCTTTGCTGGAGGGTTGATAGACACCGTGATGATGAGAATCGCCGAAGCCGTAATGTCCATCCCCAGCTTTTATCTTTTGATCGGGCTGGCAGCCATTTTACCTGCCGGTATGTCCAGCTCGGAGCGATTTGCCCTCATCACTGTGATTCTCTCTTTGATCGGTTGGGCGGGGCTTGCCCGTGTGATCCGCGGCATGGTGCTTGCCGTGCGCGAGGAGGAGTTCGTGCTGGCCGCGCGCGCGGCAGGCCTGCCAGAGTTCATGAACATTATCAAGCACGTCCTGCCACAGACAGCCAGCTTCGTCATTGTGGCAGCCACCCTTCAGGTGCCAGGGTTCATCCTCTCGGAGTCAGGATTATCATTTATCGGCCTGGGCATTCAACAGCCGGAGGCCAGCTGGGGCAACATGCTCAAGGCAGCGCTGGATAATGTCAACGACCTCACCAATCAGCCCTGGCTCACCGCCCCGGGATTTCTCATCTTCTTAACCATACTCTGCTTCAATACGGTCGGCGATGTCCTGCGCGACGTCCTAGATCCAAAGACGCAGGGGACGACATAGGGAGCAAAGCTTACCTTTTGTCCGCGTCCCGCTCCATGACGGCATAGCCCAATCCAGAAGCTCCGAAGTCGTTGCCGTTGTAGAGCAGATATTTTCTGCCGCCATAGGCATAGATGCTCGCATACTCTATCATCTGGGAATCCCAGCCGCTCTCTGAAGGGCTGATCCCGGATTCCTCATCCTTTCTTTCCCAGGTCAAACCGTCGATCGACTCTGCGTATCCGATTCTGTAGCTCACGCTGCGGTCGGTGCGAAAAGCAGAGCCTGTGCGGTAACTGTAGAGCATCTTGTAGCAGCGGTCATCTTTCCAGACACACGGGTGGCCGATAGCCTCATCCTCGTTGCAGGCAGCAATGCAAACAATGCCTGTAGAGCGCCAGTCAATCCCGTCGCCGGATTCGGCATATTTAATATCATAAAAGGGAGTCCACCGCCCCTCAGTCAGTCTCCAGTTGGTACAGGACGTGTACCACATCCTCCATCGCCCGCTCTCGATGAGAACAGCAGACATAAGAACAGAATCGACATCGGCATCAGTTGCGCGCAGCACCGGAGATGGCGATACCTTCGTGAAAGTTCGACCATCATCCTCGCTTACAGCAAGCCCGATTGCCATCTGATATCGCTCGCCCTTTAAAAGACAGCCTGTATAGAACAGGTACTTTCTTGAGGAGCAATCGACAATTCCACCTATCAAGGTTCCGTGCTCATCGAAGGCGCCAGGTTCGCCAAGCGGCAAGACCGGCTGATCGCAGAAAGCACTAAGCGGGCCCTTCTCCGGAGACTCAGCGTCAGTCTCGATGTAAAATATGGAACTTCGCTTGCGATTATTGCGGCTTGCAAAGTAAATCCTCACCCTGTCGCCTCTAAGATCTGGCGTCGGGCCCAGGACACGACTGAAGCCATAGATAGATAATCCGCGAGGGTCAAAAATGAGACCTCTTTTCTGCCAGGCAAGCATGTAAATCCTATGGGTTAGAAATCAGCCAAATCGCAGTAGCTCGCAGCTACCCATCGCGCATCATACTGGACACATTAAAAGTGACAAGTATATTGTAATCCGGCTTCTTGCGACAGGACTCTCGCAAATCGCTCTTGTGAACCCACCTGCAACCCAAACCGCACATGTTCTTCTTCAACCCGATCAGAGAAAAGCTTAGGCAACGCACTCTGGCAGCCTACGCACGCCGGTCTTTCAGTCAGGATGGCGAAGATGTTGTGCTTATGTCTCTTCTTGCCCGAGAGGGGATTGATTGTGCAGGCTTCTTTGTGGATGTAGGAGCATTCCATCCGGTAAGATACTCCAACACCTATCTCTTTTATTGCCAGGGGTGGCGCGGAATCAATATAGATGCCTCGCCAGGCTCCATGCTTGCCTTCCAGCATTTGCGCCCGGAGGACATAAATCTGGAGATAGCAATAGCTGAGTCAGAGTCGGAACGTAAGCTGTTCCTTTACAATGAGCCAGCCCTGAACACCTTTTCTGAAGCAGTGGTGGACGAGCGCAGCCAGCTAACAAATTACTGGGTGGAGAGCACCCAAATGGTAAATACACACACTCTGAGCAAAGTTCTTGTCGAATATCTGCCGCGGGATAAAGAGATAGATTTCCTGTCAGTAGATGTAGAAGGCCTCGATCTGGAAGTCTTGAAATCCAATGACTGGGCGAGGTATCGTCCCCGCTTCGTGATCACCGAAGACTTGAGGGCCGCGACACTGTCGCAAGCATATACAACCCCGACAGCCTGCTTTCTTGCGGATCTGGGGTATCTTGCTGTCGCTCGCACAATGCGCTCAACCATCTTTGCCAGCAGTGAGAGAGCCCAAGAATTGCCATACCTATTAACTGCTAACTGCGGCTCGGCTAAGTGAGGCGCCTGGTATATTTACCTTGACCAGCCGACAGATAACAGATAGCAGTATATCAGGGAGGCTCCTGTGTCCAAAATCGTCATATTCGGCACTCGCGACATAGCAGAGCTCGCCCACTATTATTTCAGCACAGACAGCCAGCATACCGTCTGCGCCTTTACCGTGGATGCCGAATATCTCACAGAGGCTGTCTTCTGCAAAGCTCCCGTAATACCGTTCAATGAGATTGCCAATCACTTCCCGCCGCCTGATTACCGGATGTTTATCGCTCTCTCCTACAAGCAGATTAACAAGTTGAGGCGGGAGAAATTTGATGCGGCAGCCACGCTTGGCTATGAGCTGGTGAGTTTCGTCAGCAGCAAAGCCTCAGTGGCCTCAAACGTCTCCTGGGGAAGCAACTGCTTTGTGCTCGAGAATTGCGTCCTCCAGCCCTTTGTCAGACTGGGCGATAACGTGACGATCTGGAGCGGCTCACACATAGGGCACCACGCAACTATCAAAGACAATTGCTTTA
The DNA here is from genome assembly GCA_964409075.1 of uncultured Candidatus Obscuribacterales bacterium. Lineage (GTDB taxonomy): Bacteria > Cyanobacteriota > Vampirovibrionia > Obscuribacterales > Obscuribacteraceae > CAYPBX01. Next base: position 3,296 of record CAYPBX010000133.1, on the reverse strand, counting down.
TCACCTCTCAGGTGGTGATCTCCGGAGGTGTTACAGTTGGGGAAAACTGCTTTATTGGAGTGAACGCCACGCTACGGGACCACATAAACATTGGCGCTCGATGTATAATCGGAGCCGGGGCGCTTATTCTTGATGATACCACCGCTGAAAGCGTGTACCTCGGCCCGCGCGCCGCAAAATCTCCGGTGCCCAGCAGCAGGATACGCAGCATATAGAACGATAGATTGGTACCGCAAAGCTACGGTGTTTTGCTACTCCCGGCATAGCGCAAAGCCGCGATTGAAGAGCTGCTGACTCAGGATCAATAATGCCCGGAAGCTGTGCGATTCTTCAGTCTGCTTACATTCCCTGGAAGGGGTATTTCGATCTCATCAACCTGGTGGATGAGTTCGTAATTTACGACTCGGTTCAATACACAAGGCGCAGCTGGCGAAACCGCAACCGGATTAAGACACCCAACGGAACACGTTGGCTGACTGTTCCTGTCCGGTCGAAGGGCAACTACCTGGCAAAGATCGAAGAGATAGAGGTGCTCGACCCCTCCTGGGCTTCCAGCCACTGGTCGGCGCTCTCCTCAAGCTATTCCAGGGCTCCTTACTACGGAAAGTACAAATCTCAGGTAGCCCCTCTCTACCTGCAAAATGAGGAGCTGCGACTATCCAGTATCAATCAGAAGCTCATACGGGCCATCTGTCAGATGCTCGGAATTGAGACAAGAATAACCGTCGATCGCAATTACGAACTTACCGGAGACCGCAACTGGCGGCTCATCAATATCTGCAAGCAGGTGGGAGCAACCGTGTATTATTCCGGCCCGACAGCTAGATGCTATATCGACGAAGAGCTGTTCCGGCAGGAGGGCATCGAAGTGGTATGGATGGATTATTCAGGCTATCCGGAATACAATCAGCTCTACGAGCCGTTTGATCATTACGTCACGGTACTTGATCTGCTTTTCAACACCGGCCCTGAGGCCCGAGCCTATATGAAAAGCTTCCGGGACAGTAAGATGTGATGAGGACAACGACCCCACGGTGCATAAGGTAACGGTAAAGCGCTCTAAACTCGACGAATCCTAAGATGATTGATTTGAGCACTTACAAGAAGCAAGGCTTCCTTCTTCTCAAGGGGCTCCTTCCGGCAAGCGAAGTAGAGGAGATCAGGACAGAAGCAAAACAGCTCTTCACTTTACAATTGCTGGAGAAGGGCCTGGTCAGAAGCAGCGAGCTTGACGAGGAGGAGTTCGAGGAGAGCCTTTATCAGCTTTTCAAGACCGACCAGAAGACCTTTGTCAATTGTGCCAGGCAGACCCATTATCTGATATCCCTGCACAGGCTCAGCTTAAATCCGATACTCCTTGATTGCGTGCAAAATCTGGGGCTGTCCATGCCGATCCTGGCCAAGTACCCTACCATCTATTTCAACAGCCGTTACCTGGCTGTCGAGGAGCACTACTGGAGACAGCGCGAGCATCAGGACTGGCGCTACCTGCAGGGATCGCTGGATTCGGTTGTTATCTGGCTGCCCCTTGTCGACATGACCCCCGAGCTTGGCTGCCTTCAGGTCCTGCCCCGCAGCCACTTGCAGGGGCTGCTAGACTCTGATACCTCACAGAGTTACGGAAGGATAAAGCCCGAGCTGATCAACGACTCAGAGTTCACCACAGTGGGGGGCAGAAGAGGAGATGCCTTGATATTCTCAGCCTTCCTGGTCCATCGAGCAGGAGAGAACATTACCCGCTCAATTCGTTGGTCTTGCCATTTTCGCTACGGAAACCTGGCCGAGGAGAGCTTTAGCAAGAGAGGCTTTCCCCACCCCTATGACTACAAGCCTATCTCCGAGCTGTTCACACCAGGATTTCCGTCAAAGGAGGAGCTAAAGCGTGTCTTCGCACAGGGGACCAATGAAAAGATCAATTGATGATCTAGCTGTCTTTGGTAGCACGGCAGCGTTTCAGGATACGGTTTGCGTCGGCAGGCCGAGAGTCCATGATCGGACCCTGTTTCTCGATAAGGTAGACGAGATCCTGCAGAGGAACTGGCTGACCAACAACGGGCCCTGCGTGCAGGAGTTCGAATCAGAGTTACAAGAAGCTCTGGGAGTAAGACACTGTATCGCTACCTGCAACGGAACCCTGGCTCTCTGTCTTACCGTCAAGGCGCTCGATCTCAAAGGTGAGGCCATCGTTCCTTCTTTTACCTTCATAGCGACAGCTCATGCCCTGTTATGGCAGGGGATTACCCCTGTATTCTGCGATATCAACCCCGATAACCATACCCTTGATCCCAAGCTGGTCGAGAAATCCATAACTAACAAGACTACAGCCATTCTTGCAACCCACCTGTGGGGCAATCCATGCGAGATCGAATCTCTTGAGAGAATCGCCTCCAGGCACGAGCTTAAATTGATTTTCGACGCCGCCCATGCCTTCGGCTCGCGTTACGATGGCAAACTGATCGGTAGTTTCGGAGACGCGGAAGTTTTCAGCTTTCACGCCACCAAATTTATCAACGCCCTGGAAGGCGGAGCGATTGCCACCAACAACGACGAGCTGGCCGACCGGCTCAGGTTGATGAGAAACTTTGGCTTTGCTGGCTATGACCATATTGTCACCCTGGGCATAAACGCCAAGATGAATGAGATCTCGGCTGCCATGGGACTTGTAAATCTACTGGACTGGCAGGGAGTGGTTGAGTTGAACCGACGCAATCACAGCCTTTACCAGAAGGCGCTGGCTGGCGTGCCGGGGATTGAGCTCGCCTCGTACCAGGGCCCCGGGCAGGCAAATTATCAATATTGCCTGATTGAGATAGATGAATCCCAGACAGGAATAAGTCGTGATGAGCTGATGAGGACTTTAGCTTACGAAAACATCATGGCTCGTCGTTATTTTTATCCCGGCTGCCATCACTGCGAGCCCTATCGCAGCTCAGGCAATGGCGTGAAGTACCGATTACCTGTCACGGAGCAACTGGCAGAAATGGTTCTCTGCCTGCCCACCGGCATATCCACCACTGACGAAGCCATAGAAAAAATTGTCGAGGTTATCAGGCTGACTGTATCAAAGGCAGACCAGGTACGAGAAAGACTGACCGCTTGCAAATGAGAATCCTGCACTTCAATTTTTGGGACTCTCGGTCAGGCGCGGGCGTCAACGCCTACAGGATCCATCGCTGTCTGCTCAAGGCAGGGCATGAGTCCCGGCTGATTGTGGCAGAAAAACACACCGATGATCCCACGGTCTGGACTGTCCCTCCTGACAGATCGCTGCCTGGAAGAATCTACAGGCGACTGCT
>CAYPBX010000132.1:0-6934 GCA_964409075.1 uncultured Candidatus Obscuribacterales bacterium | reverse complement strand
AAGGGCAAGGTCCTCATTTACAATTAAATCTCCAGACAGCTTGATGTCACCAGATTTGTTATAGAAGGTTGGATCACCGGCAAGATTGATGGTTCCTAAAGAGAGAACATCCGTGGCTGCATTGAGATGTGCCTCTGCCGCTTTGACATTTACGAGACCATCCAGTCTTTCAACATCAATCTCAACCAGGCCAGAGCCTGTCAGTGCATTTAGCTCCCGGGAGATAACATCTCCGCCTGTCAGGGAGATATCCGCCTTACCCGGAGCGCCGCCTCCCAGATTGATCGATCCAGCCAGGGCCTGAAGAAGCCCGCCTGCATTGTTTACAGACAGATTGCTTGCTGGTTGAGAGGCAAATTGGGATGTAATCTGCGACGCTATATTGATGTTGCCAGCAAGAGAGGAGATTAATCCCGCGTTGGTTATGGCTGGCGCTGCCAGGTGTATGTCCTTAGCTGCTTGTATCAGCGGAGCCGGCCCTGAGAAACTCGCAGGCAATGCATTGACAACAGAGCCACCTGCCAGCAAGGTGAGCTGGCCCGCGCTGGTTATTCTCCCGGCGTTGACTATGTCCTGGACCGCAGAGAGAATTAAGTTCAAACCAGGGAGATCGTTAACAGAATTGGTCGCCGCAAATGATGTGATCAAGCCGTCGATACCGTTTACGATGTTCGTTGCATGAATCTGCCCGGTGCTGACTGACGCAATGGAGGAGACAGCACGTATTGTGCCGTTGTTAATTAAATTGCCAGAAATGGAAAGACTTTCTCCGTGAGCAAAATCAACAACAGCGCTTGAGCCTGCCGTGACGATAACCCGACAGGAGGAGTGAAGAGCCTCCGGATCGACAATCTGATTTGCACCGTCGATCACGTGTTCACCAGCGCAGCTGTTGTGCTGATCGATCTCATGCGCTCTGGTTGCTGCCGTTCCCAACCAGAGAGCCACAACTGTTATGACCAGCGCTCGCCTTGACAGTTCCAACTTTACTCAACTCTCCAGCCGCGGTGACAGTATCCTGCCGGTCATAAGACCGATCTCTGCCTGTAGTGTCAAAGGAATATATTCCAACTTGACATCTTAAGCTCTCGCCATTCTTTGAACCTCACTCCGGCTGGGTATTTGAGCCGGTATTTTGTGCTCCCGCGGTTGATTTCAGCCTGGTTAGTCTTATCCCGCCCGGTTAGTTTTGAAGCAATCTAGCTTGGGGACCAAACAATAAGAGTTCACTCGACAGCTAACAGAACAATGCTAGGCGAGCAATGTTGCAAAGATGTAGTAGCGGCTGTACCGCATATGTTTCTTTAGCCGCACAATCGGAATTGAAGTGCAATATCTCAGCTTAATAAAAGCACTCCGGCTAGTGCCAATGCACCATATCTGGTGCCGCCATAATCAGCGACCGCCAGGGGCAGCATTCCTCACCTCCGAACCTGACGGAACCTTAACACAAAATCATAAAGTTAGCAATCAGATCTAATCTTCTCTTGCCAACATAAGAGATGCTCTGAAGACGTGTAGGCAGAGTATGTGGGCCAGCTCTCAGCTGGACCTGATAAAATATCGCCCTTAATCAGGAGTCGAAGCGCCCAACTTCCAGACGGAGATAGATCCGACCAGGTGCAGGCGTTTCGTGTACCCTCAAAGCCATCCGGCTCCATCGCCTGGATGGACAGTCAGGATACTGAGCCCAGCTCCTGTTGACCCGGCCAACCTGTAATGGGGTTAAACAAACATGTTCGGACCGCATCTGATGCTCGAGGCCTATGGCTGCCCTGCCGGGCCGCTTGCCGATATTGCGCTGGTAAGCGAAATGCTCGATAACTATCCTGCCCAGCTGGCGATGACAAAGATCATGCCTCCCTACGTGTTCAGATATCAAGGCACCTATCCGGAGGACTGGGGCGTGTCAGGCGTGGTGCTGATTGCAGAGTCCCACATCTCCATTCACACCTTTCCCGAGAAGCAATTCGTCACCCTGGATATCTTCTCCTGCAAAGAGTTTGATATCGATCAGGCAGTGGAAGTCTTCTTAGAGCGTTTTCAGCCGGAGCGGTATGAGAAGAAGGTGCTGATGAGAGGCAGAGAGTTTCCGCGCAGCTCCGGCAGTCCCCGGATTATCGAAGATGCCCAGCGCCGCACAGCTTCCGGGTTGTGACCTGCCGATATCGGTCTCCAGCAGGCTGAAAATTACTTGGCCGGCACTTCGTCTTGGCTGGCCACCGAACGGGTCTGCCCTTCGCCCTGCCCGAGGAGCCTCGCAATACTCCGACCCATAGCCGCCGGTCCAGCCACCACCTTTTGCGTGATGCCAGCAGCTCCATCCTTCACCGCTACCGCCCCCGCCACAAGCCCGTGTCCTATGAAGCCAGCACCAGCAGCCGTGCTGCCGCCAGCAGCCTTGCTGCCGTCGGCGATTCTTTCGCCAGCCCCGCGCAACCCGCCAGCGGCAGCGGCGGGCAGCCCGGCAATCTTGCTCCCGGCAGCCTTGAGGCCCGATCCTGCACCGCGGGCAAAAACATCGCCTGCGGCTCCTGCACCGGACACCACCGACTCACCGAGCCTCTTGCTACCGGCCACAACCTGATTTCCGACCGCTCTACTTCCAGCAGCCACCTTCTGCCCTGCGGCCACTGGCCCCTTGACCACAGCCACACCCGCCTTTCGGGTCGCAGAAGCGATACCAGCGATAAATCCTCCATCTGACCTGTTGCCTGACTCCTTCACTGTCACCGTGGCACTGCGCCTGGCTGACACCGCCTGGCCCGCACTGGAGCGCTGGCGCTCAACCGGACTGCGCCTGGTTCGCAGTGTCCGTGTTCTGGGAGCCTGAACATGGGCATATGGATCCAGAACCGACTGCGGTCCGGCCAGGCAGGCACAGTCGTTCCAACCTGCAAAGGTCAGTAGAGCAAGCGCTAAGCTGATATTGGCGTATCTCATGGTAGTGCGCCCTCCGGCATCTAAGTTGTTATAGCACAGGCATCTGCCCCAATCTCAACAGCTGAGGGGTTGTTAAGAATGAAGCCTTCTTTACAACGGTGATGCCGGATTAAAGAATTTCCGAACCTGCTAAGCGTCACCCCCGGGTAGCTTCACAACCTCCACAGAGCAGGGCGCGTGGCAGACGACCGCCTCTGACACAGACCCCAGCAGAAATCTGGTGAAGCCTCGCCTGCCGTGCGAGCCGATGACGATCAGATCGGCTGGCCAGTCTCTGGCGACCTCAATAATCCTGTCTTTTATGTAGCCCTCCAGTACAGCACCAGTGACCTGATCCTCACCGAACTTCGCGCCCAGCCTGGTGGTGGCCTTTTCAATCAGCCGCCCGGTTGACTCGACAAGCTCCCTCTGGGCGTCCAGAGCCAGTGGCACATAACTGGTGTGCCAGCCGGCATACTCCGGGTGAAACGGCTCGACTACACTGACTACCTTAAACTGTGTGCCAGCAACCCAGGGCCGATCGAGCACCGCCTTAAGCGCAGCTTCTGAATGTGCCGACTCGTCCACGGCAATGAGCACTCTCATGCTAACCCACCTCTACCGGTTTCAAGCAGACGCACCGCTCAACCTTTCACCACCCCCACCGGCTTCAGCCTTGCCACCGGGCGCGCCAGACCATAAGCGCTTACCGCCTCGATGACAGCATCAATCGGTTTGTAGGCTTCCGGTACCTCCTCAGTCAGCCCCTCGCGGCTGGTCGACCTGGCAATAATCCCCTTTTTCTTCAACTCCCTGACTACGTCCTGCGACCGTCGTCCCCTGCGGGCCTGCGTACGGCTCATGAGCCTGCCGGCGCCGTGGCAGACGCTGCCGAAGGAACGCTCGAGAGCTGCCTCGGTGCCGACGAGCACATATGAGGCTCTGCCCATGTCACCGGGAATGATCACCGGCTGCCCGGCGGATTTCAGAGGTCCGGACAGCTCAGGTCGCCCGGCAGGGAAGGCTCTTGTTGCGCCCTTCCGGTGCACGAGGACGGTGTTCTCGTCACCGTTTATTCTGTGCTTCTCCAGTTTGGCCATGTTATGCGTTACATCATAGAGGAGCGAAAGGCGTCCCTGGCTGCCAAAAACGTCGCTAGACGCCTCCTGGCAAAGGTGACTTATCACCTGGCGGTTGGCAAAGGCGAAGTTGGCAGCCGCCGACATGGCCGCCAGATACTTCTTGCCTTCCGGGGAGCATATCGGAATACAGGCAAGCTGGCGGTCGGGAACCTCAAGGCCATACTTCTGCATGGCTGCCTGCATGGAAGTCAGGTAATCAGTACATACTTGATGCCCCAGTCCCCTGGAACCGCAATGAATCATTATGCAGAGCTGTCCGGGAAAGAGCCCGAAGGAATCCGCTGTTTTGGAGTCCAGGATCTTCTGAACATATTGAACCTCGAGAAAATGATTGCCGGAGCCGAGCGTACCGAGCTGATTGGCCCCGCGCGATTTTGCTCTCTGGCTCACAGCCTGCGGGTCCGCATCCGGCATGCAGCCGTCCTCTTCTGTATGATCGAGAACAGCTCTGTCCGCGTACCCCTGCGCCACCGCCCAGCGCGAGCCTTCGGTTAGCACCCGGTCGATCTCGCTTGTACTTAGCCTTACCTTTCCGCCTTGGCCTGTCCCGGCAGGCACCGCCTCAAAGAGCCGGTCAACCAGCTCCGGGATCTTGTCACACACGCCGGGGAGCGACAGGCTGCTTACCAGCAGCCTGACACCACAATTGATATCAAAGCCTACTCCGCCGGGAGAGACAACCCCATCCTCCAGTCCCATCGCAGCGACACCGCCTATGGGAAAGCCGTATCCCTGATGCATATCCGGCATGGCGAGCGAATATTTCAAAATCCCGGGCAAGGCAGCCACATTGGCAGCCTGCTCAAGAGAGAGATCGCCACATACCTGAGCGATTAGCGCAGGCGAGCTTACGATCAGCGCATCAACCCTCATAAAGCTCTTATAGCTTCTGGGAATCACATAGGAGTTGTCGTCCAGCTGCCGGAGAATGCCATCCCATTTCGTGCCTGTGCTTACCATCGCGTACACTCCCCCGAAACACTAGCAGGCTACTGGAAAGCTGATTTTCCCCTTCAGGCCATCTGCCTTGCTGTCTAAGGGCAACAATCACTCCTGAGTCCGATCTTACCCGGTTAGCGAACCGCCTATGCCAGCATCACTACAAACATTCTGGTGCCGCCAGGCTCAGATGTCCAGAAAGACCCGGGCACTATACAGTTCATTCTCGTGCTTGACCTCCAGCTGATGCATGGTCACTGCCTTGACATAGGTCTTAATCTGGTGCCGGTATCTGTCGTAGCGCTCTCCGGCAAGCTCAGCCTGCAGGTACTCACCGCTTCCTCCTGCCCTGTGGCTCAATATGGCGAATTCCTTAAACAGCCAGCCGTCAGCATCGTACAAATAGAGAATCTCGGACAGCCAGGCATACAAAAGCGACTCGAGATCTGCTCCCATAACCTCTGACCCCACACGCTCTCTCACCTCTACCGTCTCCGCATCCACCAGCACATCGGTGAGCGCGCCTGCGCATTCGGCAAAGAGATCAGGCAAGGTCAAAGCCCAGGCCCGGAAACCAAGATCGGCTATGTGATCAAGCAGTTCGAAACCGCGCGTGTCCTTCACCGGCATCTGGTCCTCAGTGAATATCACTGGCGAGCGTCAGTGGTGTTATGGCCGGGGGTGCAGACACCCGGGAGTAAATGTATACCTGTCCTGGTTGAAACTCAAGTTTAATTCTACCGTCGCCTGGTACCCTACAGATGAGGACGGGCATGATCCAGGGAGAGTCCCAACGCAACACTTCTTCAAGCACAGGCTTGACCGAGGCAGCATCTGGTTATACTATCCCAACAGCTTGGGCTGGCAGGCGGCAAAGAAGAATATATGAATCGTTATAGCTTTTACTTTTACTTTTATTTCCCTGGGGCTCGCCGGCGCTGAGACAGTTAATTGTCTTCCTGGTGGGCCGCAGATTGAGGCAATCTGCGGCTTTTCATATTTGAGGCGGAATTTCCAAGCGATGATGACCAGCACAACAACTTTTGGTTTTTACTTCTTTGCCAGGGCAGGGCCCGGGTAGATCTTGCGCAGCGAGCCTGATCTGAAAGCCCGGTCCCACTGCGGTCCGGGCCTTTTTCTATGTGAGGTCGCAGACAAACAAAACAAGGAGACTCTACAGTGTTGGAAGCAAAGCTAGTGACAAAGAGGAGCAGCCGGGAACGATCGACCGTATCCATAGCGCCCGGTTGCGTGGCAGGAGGCGAGGAGATAACCATCATTGGCGGCCCTTGCTCGGTCGAGAGCCTAATCCAGATGCAGACGGTAGCAGACAGATTGGCTGATGCTCCTGTTCAGGCGCTTCGAGGTGGGGCCTACAAGCCGCGCACCAGCCCCTACTCTTTCCAGGGGCTCGGGCTCGAAGCGCTGGAGATTCTAAAGGCGGTGAGGAGCCGCTCAGGGTTGCCGGTAGTCTGTGAGGTTATGTCTGCCGAGCAGATAGTCGCTGTCTGCCAAGCAGCCGATCTCCTGCAGGTTGGCAGCCGGAACATGCAGAATTACGAGCTTTTAAAGGCGCTGGGGAGAGCAAGGAAACCGGTGCTTCTCAAGCGCGGGCTTGCCGCCACGCTCGAGGAGATGCTCCTTGCCGCAGAGTACATCGTATCCTTGGGAAACCCGAATGTGATTCTCTGCGAACGTGGGATCAGGAGCTTCGATACCTGTACGCGCAATGTTCTCGACCTGGGGGCAGTCGTTGCTCTAAAAGAGATCACGCATCTGCCGGTAATTGTCGATCCCAGCCATGCCAGCGGCAGACGCGAGCTTGTAGCACCGCTGGCACAAGCTGCCATTGCCTGCAGTGCCGACGGGCTGATCGTCGAATGCCATCCAGAGCCAGAACAGTCTGTCTCTGATGCCAGACAAGCAATATC
>CAYPBX010000131.1:5940-6946 GCA_964409075.1 uncultured Candidatus Obscuribacterales bacterium | reverse complement strand
GTGTAAGGGTCAGGAGCGGAACTTCACAATGAGGGCAACGATAATCGACAGAGCCAGAAGTGTAAGGATCGTAATCGCAAGCGGCTTGACCTCCTCCCAGGCGCTGGGCAGCACCCGGATAACATAGAAGGCCCTGGCAGCAGATCGATCAGGCGCCTCAAGCTCCCAGGCCCATATCATGCCTCCATAGTCACCCGGGGGAAGATAGGCAGGAACAGGGCAAACTACACGAATCTCGCCTGCCCCAGCCTCTGCGCTGCCTACACTGATCTTCTGCACTATTTCAGCCTGAGGAACACCAAGGCGGATATTGTCCGGAGGGTCGTCTATGTGTCTGGTAGGCTTGATATCAATCCTGACTGGCAGGCTCTGGCTGTGTTGGTTGCCTGCTCTGGTAGTAACTTTGAACGACAGAACCTGAGCCGTATCCCGGACAGCTAGAAATCCAGGCTTGCGAACGGTAAGCCGGATCTCCTCCGGCTCGATGGTCAGTCGGGAAGGAACCATCAGAATAAACGGTATGGGCCGTTCTGCCTTGATTGTGCCTGTAGGCTCGATAAGCCCGATGAAGAGTCCCGGCGAGCAGCCTGCCTGAGGCTCAAGCCTGACATCAAGGTATTGCTGTCCGCCAGCCGCCGGGACGCGGGGTGGCGAGGTATTGCGGTCTGTCAGTCGGGCAGGTTGGAGCACGATCTCCCCGTCAGTCAGCGAAAGTCTCACCGCATCAGCAGGCAACGGCTTTGCTCGTTTGATCTCCTCCTGTGTGAAGGAGGCAGCGAGTAAACCAGCCTTTTCAGCTGCGAGCAGATCGTTCCTGGCCTTTTCGATAGCCTCTTCAGAACAAGAAGCTGTAATCTCCTGCACACCATTTATCCTTTCAATACCACAGGATTCGGAGATAATCTCAATACGATCGTGTGTCACTTGCCCCCTGTCCTTCCCATCTGCTTGAAAATCTTGCCCCGGGTAGCGAAAGGACAGTACGCTGCCGGAAGGAAGTCTGAGC
>CAYPBX010000131.1:0-5930 GCA_964409075.1 uncultured Candidatus Obscuribacterales bacterium | reverse complement strand
CCTTTCATATTCTCGATGGTCTGCTTCAGCGCCTGAAAGATCCTCTCAGCCACAGCACCTTGCCCGATCGTCGTCACATCAATGAATTCACCGCCGAGCATGGCAGCTACTTGTTGCGCTGTGGTCGTTCCGGCTGTCATGGCCGGCAGCCGCCTCAGCCCGATGACCCTCACTTGCCAGCTGCTGGTACCCAGGTGCTTCGCCAACTCTGCCATCTTCTGCCTGAATCGGGCTGACATGGATACGACATCGTATTTTGCGTTGCCCGGCGGCTCATCCCAGCCATCTGTCAACATGATAATGAATATGGTTGTGCAGGGATCGGACCGTTGGCTAAAGTCATCCGCTCGCCTGTAGGCGAGATTGAGCGCTCCTGCCATGTATGTGTCACCGCGTGTGTCTGCGCTCAGCTCGCCAGGAGAACCAATCATGGCAGCTAGCCTGCTCCTGTCTCTGTCATCTTTAATTTCCCGCGGCCAGCTCTCCTTCTCCTGAACAGCAGTACCAAAGGTGATTACTGAGACCTTCGAACCGTTGCTTACCAGTCTGGCATCCCCGACAATCTGCTCTAAAGCTTCTCTGAGGGCCTCAAACAAAGTAGTGGTGGATCCCCCGGCCTTCTCCACGCGTGTGCTTCGCGATACCATGCTGCCTGATACATCCAGCAAAAAGATAAAATTAGCAACTCTATCGGGGCGGGGCGGCCGCCTTGCAGCCGAAACCTGTCGAAAATGGCTCTTCTCATCCTTTGGTCTGGACTCGGACCCAAGCGCGAATACAATGGCGACCAGCGCTACAACAATTGCCTTCTGCCTATCTGCCAGCATCGGTCCTATCTCCATGGTGCGGACAAACCTATGGTTCAGTCAAGATATCAACATTTAGTTCATACCCGCAGATGAGTGCTGGCTCGGAATAAAGTAAAGGCACCGCGGCTGCGGTGCCTTTGCGAATCTTCAGGCGACAAAAATCAAGCCGATTTCTTCTTGCGAGTGGATTTTCTCCTGGCCTTCTTCTTGGTCGCCTTCTTCGGAGCAGCAGGCTCTTGGCCTGCAACACTAACTGCTGCAGCCTTGCTAACCGTGCTCTTCTTCGAGGTCTTCCTTCTGGTCGAAGACTTCTTAGCCGCCGGGCGTTTCGCGGCCGTCTTCCTGGCAGCAGGTTTTCTTCTTGCCGGCTTTCTTCCGGTGGCGGATTTCTTAGCCGCTGCGCGTTTAGGAGCAGCCTTCCTCTTAGCCGTGGTCTTCTTGCCAGCAGCTTTCTTTCTGGTGGTCGGTTTTTTAGCTGCAGGTTTCTTTCCGGCGGCTTTTTTGCGACCAGCGGTCCTTTTGGCTCCAGCCTTTTTGGTTGTAGCTTTCTTGGCTCTGGCCTTCCTCGCTGTCTTCTTTTTGGTCCCCGCGGCAGGTGCTGGCAGAATACCAGCTCGCTCGACCGTGGTTTCTTTATCGGTTGCCATTCTTCCTCCTTTAGTTCCTATCGGCAGCATTGAATCTGATTATTCGATCTGCCACCGCTACCAGTGAGTGAACTAACCAATCACACCACACATGTAATAGACTACTTGGGAATGTATAAAATTGCAACATATGCAGAATTTGTATTACCATGTTTGTTCTTTGCCGGTGGTTCCTTCGTTCGTAGTTGATAGTCTAAAAACCGCTGATTCAGAGGCTGGTGAACGGCAAATTGGTCGAGAGCAGGCAGCTGGAAATACGAATATTTTCAATTGAGCTCAAACATTAACGTACAGAAAAACAAGAGCATATCCAAAGCATTCACCCTCCAAAAATTTGTCATCCCCTAGAGCAATTGTTGCCGGAAATCCTGCCCCCTGTGCTCATGAGCAAAGGAATGAGAAAGGAAACTCTCAGTCTTGTCAATCTCAGCCGGGAGAAGATTGCAGCAGAAATAATCGAGCATGTTACGCTGAGAAGAATCTTTCTTTCCTGGCACAAGCAGATCGACTGGAGCGCTAACAGGCTGTTGAAGAATGCGGAACATTGTCCGGGCCTGATTTCCCTGAGCTCAACGATCGAGATGGGTAACCTGTTTGATAGTCCAGTGACAAGAAATGCGCACTAGCCACCGGAGTTGATTTCCACATACTGCCAATTCCGATGCTGGCCGATGTATATCTAATCTGGACGTGTGCGGATATAGATTATTAACAAAGACTCCGTGTCCTGAGGTCCGCAGCGGTCAGCGGAACAAAACTCTTGTGAGATTCCGGCATGGACATTTGATTAAAGGTGCGGCGTACCGACAAAACCAAAGGCAGACCTAAACGCCTCACTTTGAATCGCTTTCAATTCAGAAAAATCTATGACGTCGTGATCAATCAAACGCTCGTACTCGCCAGGCAGCGTGCAGGGAGCTGGATTCCTGCCCGGGTTGTCCGTGCATACAGCTATAGCCACACCGGCATCCCTGCACCGCTGGAATACGACACGCAGCTTGGCAAAATCTTTCATGACCCCGGTTTGGTGGTAGCTTGTGGGACATACCTCCAGAGTTATCTGACGTTTAGCAAGCTCAATTAGAAGCTCGGGCTTGACCAGGGGAATATGAATTCCGTGTCCGATGCGATCCAGAACTGGAAAGTATTGAGGATAAACATTATCTATGCTGGTCTCACCCAAATGGCAGGTGGTCTTCAACCCGCCTGCTCGTGCTTTGCTAAGCAGCCTGACCCACACCTCCCATTTTTGAGGGTCGATCTCCGGACCAGCCAGGTCAACACCGACCACCGGTCCAAGATGTTGCTGGGCGACTGTCAGGATCTCCTCATTGATATTCTCGGGCAGCCGCCTGTCCAGACAGAGAATTTGCTTTACCACTATCGGGTATTCTGCCGGCCTTAGATTGGCAGTAATGATCTCGACAATGTCGCTCATTTGACTGACGCGCAATGCCTGGCTCAGTTTTTCATCAGTACGAAAGTAAGGATTGTAGCGGATCTCCATGTACTGCAGGTTTTCAAACGTGTATGCTCCGCGGCACAACCGCAGGCAGAAATAAGGAAGATGATCCACGCTCTGCAGCTCCTCTACAAGCGTATGAATCTTGACGAACTCTTCCAGCGATCGGCAAGGCCTGGTGAACCAGCTGTAGAAGCCGTCGTAATCAGGGAAGTAATTGAGTATATGATGGTCCTGTCGTTGCAGGAACTTGTAAATTATTCTCGGATGAATCGCTCCACCCAGATGGCGGTGAAGATCCGCGTACAGCGCCATGGTCAAAAAACCCTCTTTTGCATCGTCAGATCATTCAACAAGAACCGCTGCCGGTCGAAGCCCTCCTAATCCTATACCCAATGCGGGTCGAACACATCTTGACAAGATTGCCATCGCTGGTAGCGGCATGACAAGCCTCTCTGGACTTTGAGCGCTCCGGGTTATCAAGCGTTTGGCTGCTGCTGCCGTTGTGTATATGAGCCTAGGAAAGCACCGAACGCAGGCGCCCGAGATCCGAGCATCGCCCGGCGTCTGGCTTTGTGTCGCTATGGAGGACAGGATAATGACACGACAGTCAGCCTCGATCTTGATCTTTGTAATGGCGCTTGCCGCCGGGATAGCAAGCAGAGCAGATGCAGCTACCGACATTCAGGCAGACCAGGAATCAGGGCGCAACGGATTTCTTCTGCCGATAAATGGCACACTTGCAACTCTGCCGGGCACAGCCGGCGAGCCTCAGCCTCTCACCACAATCGCTGAAGCCCTTCCTGAGCGGATAAGCCCACAGACAGACTCTGCTCAACTGGCGCTTTCCCCAATCACGGTGATGCCGCCTGTGCTTCCCCACGGCACTGCTGCCGAAACCCAAGGTCATCATCCACAGCCGGTTCTCATCGACAACGATCTTGAGCTTACGGAGATGGATGCCGAAGAGATTGTTCGCTGGGAGGAGATTCCCGACTCACCCGGAAAGACCAAAATCAATGTTGGAGCACGTTTTCCTGTTGTGGTAGCGACCGCACACACAAGCAAGACATCCAGGACAGGCGATCCGGTAGAAGGATGCCTGAAGATCGATCTTAGAATCGGCGGAAGGCTCGTGGGCAAGAAAGGGGACCTTGTGCGCGGGCACATTACCAGCGCTCATAAGGCGCGCCGAATCTTGCATGCGGAGCTTTCCCGAAAGCGCTGGATGAGGGCAAATGGCGCCATCGGACTTCAGTTTGACGAGATAATCACAGCCGATGGGCAGCATCTGCCCTTGGTTGCTGTTCCGGCAAGAAACTCCAGAATTGTCAGAAACAAGAACGAAGGGCGCGTTTTAGGCGTAAACCACTCAGGACAGATTGTCAGCCCGCTCTCCACCCAGCTCAAGCACCAGGCTGCTCACCTGGCCATACGCGGTGCAGCTTCAGCTGCAGGAGTATTCAGCATGGGAATAGTACCTGTCGCCTACGGAGTTGTCGGTGCAATGAATCCGTCTTTCGCCTTCCTGCATCCGGTGGGCAAAAACGTCCCGCATCGCCGTCTGAAGGGATTTACCATGGGGGTTGTCAGCGGACTGCCGGGTGGCTTCCTGATTGCTGACACCATCATCAAAGGGGAGGAGTCCGTGATTAAACCTGGAGATGAGTTTCTTGCAGAGTTCACGCAGGAGTTCACCGGGCAGGCCAGCACAAATGCCGAGTTGATGCCGGGTGCCAGCACGAGCGTGCGGGGAGAGGTAATGAAGCAAGGCAAGTAAGCCCAGACTGAACGCACAGGCGCAAGCACGCGGTAGTTGAGCTGTTGTTGTCTGTGTAGCCGGCAGGTGTGCCGGGTAAAAAGAGATCAGGACAGTTGTCTGGAGACGGCAGATGAGAACAGCCCGGCCAGTTCTAACCTTCATCAAACGGTTGGCAGGCGTTATTGTCACCCTGGTCATCTTGATCTTAATTTCAAAGATCACGGCCGTCAGTCAGGGCTCATCCTTCACCCGGCTGCCTGCAACCAGTGTGAATTCGACACTCGATCTGCCAGCCTATCTCCCCGCCCCGGAGAAGCAGTAGCTAATGGAAGCTGGTGAATTCGAACGGCTCTTGATATCCCGGGGGCGATTGTCTCCCCGGTGACACTGATCTCAGCAGCGAACCTGGGATAAAATGGCGCCGGCAGCAACCAGGTGATAAGTATTGAACCCCGGGCAAGCGTCTCAGGTGGTGCCTCTCATTGCAAAAAGGAAGTAATTTGCCATTAGATATATAAAAAGGATGGAGATGGCTTCCCAGCCCAGGCGCAAAGGCTTGCGCTCCGCGCGAAAGGTAAGGCCTACAATAATTATGGCTGTCATTATCATCGCTGCAGCAGAAGTGATGACGTAATTCCCGGATGCATGCTCCAGAAGCGGCCCGGTTGTGTAAAAGAGGTCATCGACTGCCAGTAGAGCAATATTGAACAGGTTGCTGCCCAAAAGCGAGGCAATTGCCATATCGAAAGAGCCGATCCTGACTGCAGAGATGGAAACAACAATCTCCGGCAGGGAGGTAGAGAAGGCTATGAAAACAGAGCCGACCACTGTATGTCCCAGCCCGGTCATCTCCGCCAGCCTGCTGCCAAGATGCGGCAGCCAGGTAGCGGCCGTGACAATCACCAGGGCATTGATGACAAACATGGTGAGGGCCCATCTCATACTCATGTGCTTGTAGTCGCTCTCGCGAGCCATATTGGTCACAAACTCGGAGAGGCGGCGCTTTTCGTGCAGGAAAACGGTGCGCATGGCCACCAGGTATGTAGTCACATAGATCAGGCTGAAGCAATCCAGCCAGCCAAATGATAGAAAGCCTTTTCCTGCGGCAAGATCTATGGTGGCAAGCCCCAGACAGATGATGACAAAACCAGCAGCCAGCGTGTGTCCCTGGTGCACCATGCGGGAGAAGGGCTTAGTGCCTGCCAGCCCGTCCAAGAGGCCGATTATAAGAACGTTGATCATGCAGGACC
>CAYPBX010000130.1:0-6957 GCA_964409075.1 uncultured Candidatus Obscuribacterales bacterium | reverse complement strand
ATTTAATCATATAGTGGCTATGATCATCTGCAGCGCCCACTCCCGGGATTGCTTTGCTGGCTCCAGCGATGTGGATAGACTTTGCTTCGTCTATCACGCATCATGTGAGGGATTGGGGTATGCTCAGCCTGGGTGGCGTATAGCGCTGCCCCACGTGCCGGTAATGTATGAACGCTGTGCTAGGGTGGGGTGGCACTCAAGAGAAGCCTGTCAATCTCTTGAACAATCGCTCCAACAATCGCTTCAACGATCAGCTTGCCCTTCTTGCGCGAAGCAAGTGTTGCATCCCCCCATACGCCAGTTGGTGAATAGATGCCTTGTTTGCGGGGGTTGCGCGTTAACGTGTGTCCTGAGGAGGGATGATAGTCCCTTACAGCCCTGCTCATGTCGACTGTCTCTGGTGCGATGAACAGCATAATGGATGTCTCGATTTCATCTGCGTGTGTTCCGCCATCCTGTTCTTGGATGCGGGCAACAACTGGTGCCATCAGCTCGACAATGTCGGAGTAACGCAGAAGGATATTTTTCTTTGTCAGCTCTTCGCTAGCCAGATTTAACGCCCTGATTGTTGAAACGCCGGTATTGAGAACGTAGAATTTCTTGGGACCGAACCGATTCAGGCTCTTGGCAATATCGCATATGGTATCACGTGATGTGGTTAGCCTCAATGTTACGGATCCCGGATACTCTTTGAAGGCCGGATAGTAGAAGTAGCCTATGGTCGGAGCCACCACAACCGGGAGCGCTGAAACAATCCGATGCTTTAGATACTCAGCCAGAAGAAAATCAGTACTAAGCTTGAGGTGAGGACCGTGCTCCTTGCTGGCTGCGCCTATAGGTAACACGACTACGGAATCCTCGCTGAGCAGCATCTCTGCTTCGGTCCAGGTTAGCTGTTCAAGAAGTACGCCTTTTGCCGACAAATTACCTCTCCCATGAAGAAATTGAGGATACCTCTCTTCTGTCCGGCTAAAACACGAGCGCACTTGAGAGTCACTGGCGTTAGCAGCCCGCTTCAGAAGATGAAACTTTCGCCGGGCAGGATATCCCAGGGCTCAACAATGGACATGTGTTGCCAGGCCGATAAACCGGTCACGAGACATTCCCAGTGTCCAAGAGGCTTGAACCTCCACAGCCTGCCAGGAGCTAAATCCTAGCGCATCTCATGGAATTGGAGAACCCCCTGTTTCAACAATTGTTTAAGGAAATCTAGCGCAGGGCTTCGAGATCATCTTTCAAGACGTGGGTTTATATGGAGTCAATTGTGGCTGAGTTTGGATGGAGCCAGAAATTGTCACTAACGTTAAAGGTGACTCAGATGTTTTGCCGGCTCCCAAACGATTATTCGTATCTATCTGAGAGATGTTGAGTCATGAACCCTTTTTTGCTTAAGCTAAGGGTATCTGTCGTTGGTTTACCTTAGCTGTCAGAAGAGTCAGAAACCCTACAAAGCTCGTTATTCTTTGCTTGCCGGAACTTATCAACGCTTTCCTTGAGCGCAAAGTAGAAGTTACTGGCACACGCAGAGGTGACGATTGAACCGCTGCGGTGGCACAAGCCGTACCGTAATGATTGGACCTGTGCCTCAAATCACACATTCGACAGTGGCTTTCACGATTTCGGGTTTGACGCTGCTATCTGGTTTTGTGCAGTGGCTCCTTAACACAGGGTGATCTGATATGAGCGCAAACACAAATGTTGCTGGCAGCACAGACAAGAGCCAGCCTGCTCGGCCAAGCCGCAAACGCTGGCTTGTCTGGGCCGCTGTTCTTCTTCCGTTTGCTTACCTGGTAGGTGTGCCTCTGGCTCAACCTCTTTTAATGGCAGCTTGGAAGTGGATGCCGGTCCTGGCGCTTGCGCTGATAACCGGTCTGGGCTTTTTCCTGGTCTGCCGACGCAAAGCAAAGAATCCTGCGTTGCGATTCAAGCCCCAGCTCATGGGGCTGGCTTTTGTCACTGTCTTGGCTGCAATTCTGATTCACAATAACGCCATGCAGTACATGCTGGACAGCCAGATTGCGGCATTCGTCCGTGGCAATGCTGAGGAGCTGGTCGAGATGCCGGTGACAATCAATAACCGGAATTTACCTCGTGCTACAGCTGTCGAATACGCGAAAAACGCCAATCATGAGCGGGACAAGATGCCGGGGCGATTGCACCTTGTCTGGCTCCCTGAGGGCACGCCCACTACGCTGGATGATCCTGTTGCCGCACCGAAACCGGCAGATCGCCGCCGCTGTGTTTGGCAAGCGCCGCTCGAGTACAACCCCGACGTGGGACTGAACAGGTGGTTCGGTTCCTTTTGGGGATGGGTGAGCGGGGTGGTCCGCATCGATGCCGAGCGGAAGGATGAGAATCGTGATACTAACTCCGGTGCAAACGCCAGCTTCTGGTTCGGCGCCAACTCCTGGGTGACGAGTTACCTTTTCCGTTTGCGGCACCCGTTCTCCGAGCCGGCGGAGAAAGTCTACTGGCAGAAGGACGACGGCAGCTGGGTTATACTCATCTCATATATCACCTACCGTCCTGCCTGGACGGGCACTATGATTCCTGTCATGGGCGGTGTGATGGAGATTGGCCCTTACGGGGGCTTCAGCAACCACTCCCCAGAAGAGGCGAAGGAGAGGTTTCCCGGCGCGGCGCTATTTCCAGCTAAGCTTGGCAGAATGTATGCTGAAGCATACGGCACCTACCGTTACGGCCTCTGGGACAGGTTTGTGACGCAGAAGGGGTTGCTTGAGGTGAGCGAGCAGCCTACCGCCAAGGACGAGTATCCGTATGAGAACAGCTACCCCTACTACCAGGATTTCGAAGGGATTGGCCCGCAGTTGATTGCTCCCATGGAGCCGGCCGGACCCAATACCTTCGCGCTCGTCAAGGTGCTATATTTCGATGCGGTCTCTGGTCAGATGAGGATCTATACCCCGCGTGATCACGAACATCTCAATGGTCCGCGACGGGCTCTGGACAATGCTGATGAGGCGCTGCCGCATCTCGACTGGCCAAAGTACGACATCGTTGAGCCGATGCTCGTCCGCACCAACGATAAGCACACATACTACGTGGTGACCGTTATATCGAAGGGCCAAAGTCGTAATGCGGTCACTTACATTGTCATCAACGCCAAGGGATTGGAGTCACTGCCTTTCAACGATCTGGCTGACGTGCACGAGTACACCCGGACCGGGAAGGTGCCTGCGCGTCTTCAATCACAAAACAACGGCCCAGTCGGTCCTGCAGGCAACTAACAGCTGCCGGTGATGACATCTTTACCCGCCTGTTTGGTGCTTACGCTTGGCAATTGACCAGCGTGCCGACCCGTGAGCTTACCCAGCGCAGCCCGGAGCAGGAGTCGCCGGGCTGCGCTCGATTCTATTCAAAGTAGATGTTTACTCCTGGGCGGTGATCATTTACTACTAATCGAACGTAATACTAGGGCAGCTAGTAAAAGCACCAGATGTGAAACTGATGGTCATGAAGGTGCAATAGAGAAAGCGCCGCCGGTTCCTGTGAGAACCGGCGGCGCTTGAGCGGGCGGAGAGTCGACGGGCAGAGACATTCTGGTTTGAAGGGGAGAGGGCTTATGCGATCTGCAGCTTAAGCCCTCTGCGATGGTCGCGATTATCTGTCTTTGTGGTTGTTGATACTCCGCCAGATCAGAATCAGGCGTCCCAGTATCCTGGTGCCGAATGTTGCCACAATCAGCCAGTACAGCGGCTGCACGGTATGAGCTAGACCGATTACCGGGGTGATGAGAACGGCTGCGATCGCGAGGGCAAAGATTAGCAAGGAGCCAAGTGGTCCAGGCGCGGCCCGAAGAGATAGGGCTCCGACGATGATTCCCACCACGACAGCCAGGATTTCAGCGGTTTGCATGGTACCGTCCTTTCCCTTTTTGTTGGTGCTGCGGGAAAATTTAGCGAGGAAATTGTTTTCTGGTATCAGGCAACGGCCTGAGTCACTTGCGTAACCTCGAGCCAGGCGATCGAATGATTCTGAATTTCGAGTATCTTGAAGATACAACCCTGCAGTTGAATCGCGGCGCCGACTTTGGGAAGCCGTCCACCGTTGGCCTCAATCACAGCGCCTGCGACTGTCACGCAGCGCGAACAGTCGATGGCGATTTTCGTGGCCAGCCTTAGCTCAAACTGGGTCACCGAACCGGCAACCTTCCACTTTCCGTCTGCCAGTCGCTCAACTCCGGATTGCGGCGTATCGTATTCATCCCAGATCTCGCCTACAATCTGCTCGAGGAGATCCTCGAGCGTAATCAGCCCGCTGGTACCACCA
Source organism: uncultured Candidatus Obscuribacterales bacterium (assembly GCA_964409075.1). Taxonomy (GTDB): domain Bacteria; phylum Cyanobacteriota; class Vampirovibrionia; order Obscuribacterales; family Obscuribacteraceae; genus CAYPBX01. Next base: position 2,667 of record CAYPBX010000130.1, on the reverse strand, counting down.
AATTCATCGACAACAATCGCCATCTGGATATTGCGCTTCCTGAACTCCTGCAAGAGGACATCAGCAGGCATCGACTCCGGAACAAAAAAAGCCTGTCTGACGAGCGAGGCGAGACTGAACTTCCATGATCCTGTGTTCGATCCTTCGCTGCCGCCTTGCGGACCAGCTTCTGATATCACCGCTGCTACCTGCGGGTTCTTTTCGTTGCTATGGTCAAGCTTGCTCCTGAGGTCGCAAAGATCTTTGCTAATCAAGACGCCGAGGATCCTGTCGCTGCTGCCCCGGAAAACCGGCAATTTGCCGTGCTTGGTCCTGGCTACAACAGAAAGGACATCTCTCAAAGAGAGATCATCGGAGATTGCATCCATTTTGGTTCGAGGGACCATTATCTCCTTGACGGTGAGGTCCGCCAGCTCTAAAGTTCGTTTGAGCAGGTCTGTCTCCTGTGCTTTAAGCTCGCCGGCTTTGCGGCTGGCCTCGAAGAGGATCTCCAGCTCTTCGGCAGTATGGGCCGAGTGCTCGCCTTCCTTGGCCTTTTCGATGCGCAACATAGCCAGGACACAGCGCGCCAGCAGGTTCATAAACCAGATGAGCGGGTAGGTCAGCCAGCAGAAGAATTTAAATGGCACGGCCAGCATGCGGCATGTCCATTCTGGCAGCTGCAGCGCCCAGAATTTCGGCACCTGCTCGCCAATCACCACATGCAGGACGCTGAGAATGAGAAACGAGATCACAAATCCAGTACCAGGCGGTATGTAAACGTTAGCCAACCCGGGGATGCTGTTGATGGCATTCCCCAATGCGTCCGTTAAGGCATGCTCTCCCAGCCAACCGATGGCAAGACTGGCAACGGTGATACCGAGCTGCGCGCCAGCGATGCTGGTATCCATGTTTTTTTGCAGCTTCTGTATGACTCCAGATAAAGGCTTGCGCTGTTCTACCATCTCATGCACGCGGCTTCTTCGCAGTGCTACCAGAGCAAACTCGATGGCTACAAACAGCCCGTTTAGGATGATGAAAAGGGCGGTCAGTGCCAACCAGAAGAGCACCTCACCAAGAGACATTCACGGACTCCTGTCATTTAGACGTTAGCAGCGTCAAACAATCGCAACCTGACGCTTGCAGCGCTGAAAGTTCCGCAGCATTGGCAGGGGCACCTGTCTTTGCTTAACTTAAGTAGGTTTGCCGCACCGGCTGGTGTACGAAAGAAACGATACTGCTTGGTGTCCTTACTGCTACTGTTGAAGGTAAATGTATTTCACCCTAGAAAGTTAGGCATTCTTGCTGCAACCTGAAGTGTTGCCAAGAGCCCGGGATATTACAAAGTTGATAAGGTAACATGGATATTTTCCCTAGCGAAGCTCTGGCATGCTTCAGGTGGGCGGGTAACTAGTGGTGAGTTTCTGGAATTATGCGACAATCCCAGGAGGCGGATCGTGTCGGCCTGGCACATGCGATGCGCCCCTACGCACGGTCCCATTCTAGCGTCGGGTTAGAATGGGAATGCTACAAAGGCAACAACGGCGGATGCAAAATACCATAGAAGTAAAAGATCTACTTGTCTATTCGCCCAAGTACAACACGGACTTGAAGGCGTATGGAGTTAACAAGCCGTTTGCGCTCGATCGCGGGCAGGTCGTGCTTGAGAGGTTGCAGCGCGATTGTGGGATTACGGCTGCTTATACCGAGCCGGCTCCCGTTTCAAACCCCGACATTGAGCTGGTTCACTCGCCCACATATCTTGAGAGCCTCAAATACCCAGCCACCTGGCTACAAATTTTTGAGTTCGACGAGGAAGAATACAGGCCGGGACAGAGCACGAGGCCGCTAAGCGAGCTCCTGGATGATATCAAGCTCAAGTGTGGCGGAACGGTACTTGCCTGCAGGCAAGCCTTGCGCTTTGGTTTGGCTGCCAATCTGGGAGGCGGATACCATCACGCGTTTTCAGAGCAGGGACGCGGCTTCTGCGTGCTTAACGATATTGCCATTGCGCTCTGCTCTTTGACCGTGAGCAGGCAGATAAAGAAAGCCATGGTGGTTGACGTGGACTTTCATCAGGGTGATGGCACTGCACTTATCTTCCAAGACGATCCGAATGTGTTTACCTTCTCCATCCATTCTGCCGAAGGCTGGCCCGAAACGAAGCAGACCGGCAGTTTGGATATTGCCCTGAAACACGATGAGACCGGCTCCTATCTGGAAAGGCTCAAAGGGGGGTTGGAAACTGCCTTGTCGGCGTTTACCCCCGAGCTGGTGATTTACGTAGCCGGAAGCGATCCCTACGAGTTGGATGTTTTGCCAGGCACACGCTTTATGAATCTCAGTCTCGATACGCTGCTCAGACGTGATGAGCTGGTAATCGATCGTTTCGTTGAGACCGGTATCCCGCTGGCCATGGTGTTTGCTGGTGGCTATGGCCCCCATGTGTGGGAGGTACATTACAATGCAGTCAAGCACCTGTTGAAGAGAGCAGGAGCACTGGCGGCAGTCGAGCGGGTTTGAAAGCACCACGACAGCTGTCAAGTACAGACATTGGCGCTGACTTACCATGAGGCTCAATATTGATGGACGGTAGCTCAGCGCCTAAATTGGAAAGAGGGCCAGATGTGGACTGGTATTATATCTGTCTCTTATACACATCTGACGCTGCCGACGATCTTACGCGTG
>CAYPBX010000129.1:0-6970 GCA_964409075.1 uncultured Candidatus Obscuribacterales bacterium | reverse complement strand
CGGACATCTTCGCGTCCTCGATGTAGCTCCAGAGGCGCTGCTCCTCGAAATTTGTGGGCGGATTCGGCAGGGCAGAGGTGTCGAAGGTATAGATGTCGGCGGCAACAGTGCTGGTTGCCATTGGCTGCTGTGCTGATGTTGTTGGCACCGTATTCGATGGCATTGTATGGCTAGAGCCTGCGCCAGTGGATTGCAGTCGCGTTTCTCTTGAATTGTAGATTATCTCGAGGCTTCGTGGTCCTCTGCCAGGAGCCACCGCAATCCGGCTCACTTCTATCGCGCCGCTAACAACCCCGGTCGGTCTAAGATATACACGGTAGACTTGTCCGATTTTCAAATCTGCATAATAAATCTTATTCTCGGTGCCGAACGACAGATGATTTACAGGATCGGCACCTTTGTCCTCGGCTATGAATTCCATATCCGGGGTCGCACCTTGAATACCCGCGAACGGACTGCCATTGGGCATAGTGAGCTTGATTGCGTACTGCACGTAACCTGCCGGCGTAGATCTCGTTGGGCTTCTGGATAGCGAGTTCTGAATGGCTCGCTGTTTGGCTGAGTCCATGTGCATCTTGAACCAGCCATCACTGCCTACATATCCGCCTTGACTGTAGGCAGCGTCAATGCTGGATGCTTGATTCAGTACCAGCTCGAAAGCGCCCAGCAACATTGCAATTGCAGCAATGAGCACCACTAATGGTTTCAGTGTCAGGTTCATATAGAGCAAGCTCCAGATTCATCAGGATGTCTCTGTTTAACATTTACCCGGCTCACCCCCTCAAGTAAACCCTGCAAAGAGCTGGGGTATATCCGTCGCCCGGCAGGTAGGACCGATCCCCGGCTGCCCCGTTGTCCGGGGCTTCTTTAAGGGGTGGGTCCGGTGAAGTGAAAGTCGAGGTGACGCTGTGCCAAGCCAGCTTTTCTAAACAGGACTGCCGCGGAGCAGAGGGTGGATACCGACCCGGGACAGGCAGAAATACCCCAGGCTTTTCAATAGGTAATAATTGAACGAACGTTAATCTCGCAGGTGAATTGGTGCCTGATCGTACTTCTGACGCCGGCAGTTGGATGGACAAGTGGAGGACGCCAGCCATTGAGCTGTTTCTCCTCAGCTTCGTATCACTGTTTGTAGAGCTCTTGGTCATCCGTTGGATGTCTTGTGATTTCCGCTCGATGGCGATTTTCAAGACCTTCCCCCTGGTTGCCTGTTTTGTCGGACTTGGCGTTGGCTTCTCGCTTGAAAGAGACAGGTTTTTCAGGTGGAGCCCCCTTCTGATGCTCTTGATGGTGGTTCCCATCAGGGTTAGTGATTTTTTTGGGCTGACTACCTTTCCCTATCCGACGACCAGCATCTATCAATGGGGTGAAATTACTCGTTTTGATCTGGCAATGTGGGTGTACATATTTGCCTACATGGGTTGGTTTGCGCTCGTGCTTGCTGCTCCCTTTGCTCTTATGATTGCAATCGGCTCTCGGCTGGGAGTACTGTTCAATCAACACAAGCCGCTGACAGCCTATTGCATCAACATCGGCGGCGCAATTCTCGGTAGCATCATATTCGTGGTTCTCTCGTTCTTATGCTGGCCACCGTGGGCTTTGCTCCTTCTGCCTGCGATTGTCTTTGTCTATTACATTCCTCAACCGATCAGATCGGTTGTACCGCTTGCTCTGGCTGTCGGGCTGGCTCTCGTACCAATGGTATCCGATGAGGGAACAATATGGTCTCCGTACTTCCGTGTCAACGTGAAACCCATCGCAAGCACTACCGACCTCTCCGGGCAGCCCTACGGCTTCCTGGTGAACGTCAATCAGATGTTTCAACAGTACTTCTTTCCCAGGCAGCCACCAGAGAGGGATCTGCCTGCCGATGTTGCAAAAATCGTCAGAGTTCGACAGCAGTATTATTCGTTGCCATACCTTTTCAAGCAGCAGCCAGAAGATGTCCTCATTTTAGGATGTGGTCTCGGCCAGGATGTTCTTCAAGCGGTCAGGGAAGGGGCGAAGTCGATAGATGCTGTGGAGATCGATCCTGAGATTTTGAAGCTGGGTCGGAAGTACAATCCAGCTTACAGTGCCCTTAGAGTGCATTTGATCTGCAATGACGCCAGGAATTTCATCAACCGTTGCCAGAAAAGATACGATCTTATTGCTGTCGCCTGCCTGGATTCGTTGGCTGTTACAGGGCTCGGTTCCTCTGTCCGGATCGACAGCTACGTTCATACGCAAGAGAGTTTGACGAAGCTCCTTGGGTTGCTTAAGCCAGATGGCGTGCTGGTGATGTCCTTTGGTGCCGGTGGTGGCAGCTGGCTACGCGACAGGTTGTTCTGCACTTTGAGAGAGGCTGCTGGCTATGAGCCCCTGTACCTTACCGACGAGAAGCAGGAGGAGAAATGGCCTGCCTTTGTCTATGTTGCCGGGCCACCAGTGAGAAACGGGACAATTGAGATCCACGGGCAGACCAATTACCTCAAGGAGCCATTGCAGGATGTCGAGTGCCCGCGCATACTGACCGACGACTATCCATACCTCTATATTGCGCCTAAGGGGATAGATGTTCCTTATCTGCTGCTTCTGCTTGAGATTGTTGCATTAGCGCTCCTATCCGGTAGAAGGCTGCTTTTCAACCAGGTTGAGCCAGGCTATTGGCAGATGTTCTTTCTCGGCGCTGCCTTTATGCTCTTGGAATTGCAGTCCATTTCGAGACTCTCTCTTCTTTACGGAGCCACCTGGCTGACATCCTCAATTGTGATTAACGGGGTGCTGATTATGATCCTTGCGGCCAATTGCATCGTGCTTAAGAGCCCCAGAGTAATGAGCGCCAACTTCAGCCTTATTTACGGATTCCTGATGGCCAATATAGCTTTGAATTATCTCCTGCCGATGAATGACATTCTTCAAAAGACTGCTAATCTGGCGTATGTTGCGCACGGGGCAATTACGGTCCTGACCCTGACCCCCTTGTTCCTGGCCGGTATCATTTTTGCCACTGGATTTGTGCAGCTGAAGGATTCTGCCCGGGGAATGGCTTTCAACCTGTTTGGTGCGGTGGCTGGTGCCATGCTGGAGTTGCTGTCGGGATACACTGGCGTCAATTTTTTGCTTTTGATTGCTGTAGGTTTGTATCTTGCATCTTACGTATTTGCTGCGCGTCAGTTTAAACTGTCTTGGGTACCGTGAAGGTGGTTGGTCATCCAATCCAGCAGCTTCAAGCCACCGGCCTGAATCAGGCGCCAGGCATTTGGCGGAGGAGAACCTATGGGCAGCCCTGCACTACTGTTTGATCTTGACGGCACGCTGGTGGACTCTGTCTATCAGCATGTGCTCGCCTGGCAGGATGCCTTGAGAGAATCAGGAATCGAGCTTTCTGTCTGGCGTATCCACAGGCGTATAGGCATGAGCGGCGGGCTATTTCTGAATGCGCTCTTCAGGGAGACAGGGCGTAAGCTGACAGGGCATCAAGCGCAGAAGCTGAGCAGGCACCATGGCGAGGTATTTTCCCGGCTGGCAGGGCAGATCCGCCCGCTGCCCGGTGCCCGGGAGCTCATTGCTTTCCTGTCGGAGAGAAAGGTTCCCTGGGCGATTGCAACCAGCGGGCGTTTGCAATCAGCCCAACCCCTTTTGAATATGCTGGCTGTTCCCAGGAGCGTTCCTGTCATAACCAGAGATATGGTCAAGCATGCTAAGCCTGACCCGGATCTCTTTGAGATGGCGGCTGAAAGGCTGGGGGTGAGCATGGGGCAGTCTTTTGTGGTCGGCGATAGCGTCTGGGATCTGCTTGCTGCCCGCAGGGGCGGGGCGCTGGGCATAGGAGTCCTCTCCGGTGGCTACGGGCTGGATGAGCTGCAGGCTGCCGGCGCTTACCGGGTCTATCAGGATCCGGCCGATCTTCTGGGCCGGCTGGACGAGATAGGCGTGCGCGAGTCGCTCTGAAAGAGCCAGCTTAGATGTGTCCTATTGTCTCTTGAGATGGCTGCGGGCAGCAATGCTACAACCTTGTGATCTCGACCTGGGCCTGATCGATAGGGCTTACGCTGCGCATGGCTGCTCTTGCCAATGAGCGATGCTACAGTCCCATGAAGTCGGGACCGGAGCCCTGCTCCGTCGGCTTTACCCTCAGGTTGACCTCCGGGCAGACGATTTCGCAGGTGCGGCAATGGATGCAGTTCTCCAGCGACATGCCGTGGCGTTTCAGGTCGTCTATGATGTCGATTCTATGCACCTCGGCAGTGCAGTCGGCAACGCAGGGCGTGGTCTTGCCGAGCTTCTCGTACTTTGTTATGCACCCGACGCACACCTCGGCATTGAACTCATCGATGTGCTGGTTGCCTTCGTGATACTTGGTCGAAGCGTAAAATACCGCGTCCGGGCGTGAATAAATGGTCGCCTTATCGAAGGCAGGGGTATCGTATCTGGGCGGAATAAACTCAGGCACGATATGCTCGAAGTCGTGCTTGTATGTTATGGGTCCGATGTCTCGTATGCCTTGCATGAGAGAGATTGCTCTGATGCCGTCTTTGACTGCCATAGGGTTGATGAAGAGCTTAATTCCGCCCAGATAGGGGTGCCCGGCATCGATACTGGCAGCCATTTGCGGCAGGTAGTCGCGCAGGAGCTTCCTGTTTTCGATAAAAGCCCAGCGGAAATACCTGTCTTTGTAAGCCTCCCTTATGACAAAACTGTCCTCGATCCGGCTTTGATAGGCAGACAGCGCTTCCTCACCGAGATCGTTCTTTACAATCCCGTCATGAAGCACCTCAGCCGCCACATAACCGCATTCCATGGCCCGATCTATTCCAGCCAGCTTTTTGACATCGAGGACACCGAGCGCATCGCCTGCTAAAATCGCTCCCGGCACATAGAATTTACTCGGCAGGCTATAGTATCCGCCTTCCGGCAGAAGTGCCGCCCCGTACTTCATCAATTTACCGCCTGAGATCATGCTTTGAATCCAGGGGTGTTTTTTGTACTCCTGGAGTTTGGCCTGCGGGTTCATCTCCGGATCCTGGCTGTCCAGGCTGATTACCAGGCCAATGGTCAGTCTGTTATTCTTCATGCCGTAGACGAAGCCACCACCGAAAGTGCCGTCGAGGAGCGGCCAGCCGAGCGTGTGCCAGACTTTTCCTTCGTAGCTCTCCTTGCACTCCCAGACCTCCTTTACGCCCACAGACCAGATCTGCGGGCAACGATCTCGGAGCTTGTAGTGATCGACAACGTCTCTCGATACGAATCCCTTGTCACCAAATACAGTGCAGCGCCCGTAAACATAATCTTCCTCACAGCGGGCTTCTTCGCTTACCCTGACGCCAGCCACTTTGCCTTCCTCAAAGACTACTCCATGAGCAGCAAAGCCGCTGAACATATCCAGCGCGACATGTGGCACGGCCTTGGATTTTTCCTCCACCTGCCGAGCCATCCAGGCTGTGACGAAGCTCAAGGTCAGAACCAGGTAGCCGGTCTTGTCCAGGTCTTTGGGGTAAGCCCAGTGCGGCATATCCCACTTGCCCCGAGTACCGAGCAGTGAAAAGTTGCTGTCATTACAGACAGCTTCCACGGGGAAATCCAGCTCCTGGTAGTTCGGCCATACTTTCTTGAGCACGTGCGGGTCAGACACGGCGCCGCTCATGACATGGCTGCCGAACTCCTTGCCCTTCTCCAGAATGCAGATGGACAGCTCCTTGCCGCTCTCCTCTGCCAGCGCAAGCAGTCGATAGGCGAGCGTAAGATTCGACGGGCTGCCGCCCACCAGTAGCACATCGTACTCAATGCGTTCCGACAATTGACTTGACTCCTTCCTGAGACCTCATCTCCTCAAATTGCCTGATCATCTCGGGGACAATCTGGTAAAGGTCTCCGACGATGCCGTGGTGCGCAAACTTGAATATCGGCGCATCCGGATCTCGGTTTACAGCAATAATGGTACCCGACTTGGCCATACCTACACGGTGCTGTATAGCGCCTGATATGCCGCAGGCGATATAGAGGCTCGGCCGCACGGTTTTGCCTGTCTGCCCGACCTGATGCTCGTAAGGAATCCATCCCAGATCGACCACCTTGCGTGATGCGCCCACTGCTGAGTTCTCAAAGCAGGCGGCCAGCCGGTGTATGAGCTCGAACCCTTCCGGGCAGCCGAGCCCGTAGCCCCCGCTGACAATGACGTCCGCTTCCTGGAGCTTTATCCCCTTGCTTGCTTCTCTGACGGTCTCTGCCACCACCAGGCGCATGTCTTCTATCTTGATATTCACCGGAATCTCCATTATCTCTCCCTTCCTGTTCGGGTCTGGTTTCAGTGGCGTCATGACGCCGGGCCTGGTGGTGGCCATTTGAGGGTTTTTCCAGGGTCCCAGTATCCTGGCTTTCAGGGATTCTCCGAAGCTCGGGCGGATTGCATAGAGGCAGTTTTCGTAAAGTCCTACCTTGCTGGGATCGACCTTGCTCTTGTGCTCATAGGGACCGATATCCAGCTCGGTAGTGTCAGCGGTCAGCCCCGTCTCGAAGTGGGCAGCAATTCTTGGCGCGAGATCACGTCCTGTCGTGGTCGAGCCCAAAAGCACGATGTGTGGTGGCAGCTCCATGCTGTCGAGTAGATCGCAGACCACGCGCCTATAGGGCAGAGTCCGGTAGGTATAAAGATCAGGATGGTCAGCCAAATAGATGATGTCGGCTCCGTGGCGAATCAGCTGTGTCGGCAGCTCGGAGACGTTGTAGCCCAGCACGATTGTAGAGAGCGGGCTGTCAAGCTTGTCTGCCAGGTAGCGGCCGGCCCCGAGTAGCTCCAGGGTCACTGGCTGCAGCTCACCGAGTATCTGCTCGCAAACAACCAGCACCTCGCCGTGCCTGACCGCCCCGTTCTTCTCGCCTGTTACCCCGGCGGTCATTTCCTGGCGAGCCCTGCTACCTTATTGTCCTTGAGCACCTCTGCCTGTCTCTTATACACATCTGACGCTGCCGACGATCTTACGCGTGTAGA
>CAYPBX010000128.1:0-7008 GCA_964409075.1 uncultured Candidatus Obscuribacterales bacterium | reverse complement strand
CCGATGGATCGACGGCTTTCTTCATGCGCCCGCCCGGCAAAAAATAAAACAACCCGCTGCCAAAAGAGCGGAGGCTATGCCGCCAACTCGGCTCGGCCTGCTCGATGGGGCAGCAGGCGAAATCAAGCTTGCCCTGGCAGGAGATCCTGACAATCCCTCCCTGACCAATCAGCTCGGCACCATATATTTGGCAACCGGCAATCACAAGACCGCCGGCAAATGTTTTCAAAAGACAGTAGATATCTGCCAGGCGAGACTCAGCAAATTGAACCTTCAGCTTGCCAACTCCCAAGGCAGAAGCGCTAAGACAGAACTCATCGGTGTCAGCCGGCTCGCTTGTGCCCTCCATGTCGAGCTTACTGCAGCCAGGGGCAATCTAGCGCGCCTCTACGCAGCCGCGGGCCAGCACCAGCAGGCTGCAGGCGAGCTCGACAGGCTCGCCTGCGCTCAGCTCTTGCCCGAATTGCCCCAGCACGGGGCTGAAAAGATTCTGATCGGGGATAGAAAAACCCCTGGCGACAGCCAGTCAGCCTATGCCGGGCTCCTCTCCCGGGGCGAAGCGCTCATGGGCAGGAAAGCGTTTCCGGCAGCTATCGCAGCCTTCAAGAAGGCAGCCGACCTCTGTCCGGCAGAGGCGCTTGCTGCCCACCAGCTTGGGCTGGCCTACTCCTTTGCCGGCGAGCACGAATTAGCAGTAGAGGCCTTTCAGAAAGCAACCAGGCTGAATGGCAGGGACGCGGTTGCGCATAACAACCTGGGCTTGGCCCTGGAGATGACCGGGCAGCCGGATTCGGCTGCCCACGCCTACCGCAAAGCCATGGATCTCGATGCAAACTTGGTGCAGGCTGGAATTAATCTGGGTAATCTTCATGCCGCATCCGGGCAGCTGCAAAGAGCCGAGCAGATTTTAACCGAGACGGTAAGAGGCAACAGTGAATCTGCCATCGCCAGGAACAACCTGGCGACCATCCTCGCAGCCAGAGGCCAGCACAGGCAAGCTGCTTACCAGTTCAAGCAAGCCATTGAGCGCGACCACAACCTCGCCTCCTCTCACTACGGACTGGGAGTTGCGCTCTTCAATATAGAGGACTACCGGCCAGCCATCAGTGAGTTCAAGACCGCGCTCTCCCTGGACCCGGGACTAGCAGCGGCTCACGCCCGGCTGGAATCTGCAACCAGGAAAGCAGCGCTTAGCCAGGGCAGTGTCATGGGCGCCAACTGAAGCTGACGTGTGACAAACTCACACACTCACCGCGTAATCATTCTTATCGGGCCGCCCGGGTCTGGAAAGAGCGCTTGCGGAGCCATTCTCGCAGCCCGACTCCAGCGCCTCTTCCTGGACACAGACGCCATGATTGAAGAAGAGGCCGGTCTTACAATCCCCGAGATTTTTTCGCGCTTTGGAGAGAGCCACTTCCGCAAGCTGGAGCAGAGGATCATTGACAGGCTCATCAGCCCTGACACGCAGCCGGCAGAACCGCTGGTCGTTGCGACCGGTGGAGGCATGCCGGTTGCTGGAGATAACCTGGCAAAACTCAAGCAGCTAGGAACGCTTGTCTACCTCTTCGCCGACCTTCAAACCCTCTCAAGTCGGACTGCCAGTACCGCAAGACCGCTTGTAAACGCCGACGCCTCGACACACCAGGAGCGTCTTTCCCAGCTGGAGAAGCTGGTTGCCAGCCGAAATCCAGCATATCGCCAGGCGGACCATCACGTGGATACAACAGGCAGAGAACCGGGGCAGGTAGCCGAATTGATTATCAAGATTCTGCTGGCATAGCGCAGCCGGAATTTAGACGCCCCAGCCCGGGCATTATAAAATTGCACCGGTAAGATATCGGCTTCAGACACATTTTTAAGGAGGGCGCCCTGTCGGTTTCGGTCGACGAGTTGATGTATCTTCAGTCCCAGCTGGAGGGGCTGGAGTCGATCTTTTTTGAACTGATGCCCTTTGGAGTCGAGCTCAGGCGGCAGCAGGTTCAGGAGTATTACAACAAACGCTTCCAGCGCGCCAGGGAGCCTTCTGCAAGCGTAGCCGAAAATGAGCTCCGGCGTCAGTTCAACACCAAGGCCAACCAGGTGCGCAATCTTGTCGACAGCGCCGAATCTCTTGGCGACGCCTCCGACAGGTTCAACCTGGTGAGAGCTGCCGCCACACTGCCTGCCGAGCGAACAAGACGGGTCAATCAGGGTGTGGTCGACTTCTGCCAGCAGCTTCTCAAGGAGGAGAAAGCCGACGCCCAACTTCTGGGCAGCATCCTGAAGGATAAAGAGATTTCACCGTCGGAGGCTCGCATGCTTCTGGGTTCAGCGATGTTCCTCCTCTGCGAAGAGCTCAACGGCGCAAGCAAACCGATGCCGCTTAAAACCCTGCTTACCAAGCTCATCGATTTTGCGCTCGACAGCAATCTGCTGCCGCGCCGAGACCCATTTGTAATCGAGGCACAGTGCGCCCTGGAGTCCCTGGCTGAGGAAGAGTAAAGTGAAGCTCTTTGTTATCCACGGACCGAACCTCAACCTCATAGGCACAAGACAACCGGAGATTTACGGCTCGATCACCCTGGCTACGATAAATGACAAGCTTGGTGAGCTGGCAACTACCCTGGATGTCGAAATCGATATCGTGCAGTCGAACCACGAAGGGCAGCTCGTGGATGCCATCCAGACAGCAGCACGCAAGGGAGCTACCGGAATCATCATCAATCCGGCGGCCTACGGGCACACATCAATCGCTCTGCGCGATGCTCTTGCCGCTGTCAAGCTGCCCTTCATCGAGGTACACCTTTCAAATATCTATGCCAGAGAGAGTTTCCGGGCTCGTACATATCTAAGTGATATTGCCACCGGCACTATTGCTGGGCTGGGAGCCAATGGTTACTATCTGGCCCTCAGAGCTCTTGTTGAGATACTGCGTGCGGCAGGCTCCAGCCAGACACCAGCTCCTTGAGATACCGCGGCCTGCACAGACACTCACTGCTGCCGGTTGTCGCCTGCCCGAAGATCAGTCATGGCAGTGCGATCCAGGCGCTTTTACCTGTCGACAAGAGCTCCACAAAAGTGCGCTTCGGTGAAGCTGCGGCTGTACCCTCCAGCGACCTTTTACCATCTGCCGTAAACATTCACTCCCGGGTGTCTGCGTTGCCAGGGAGCGGTTGTGTGGCGCCTGCCGGGAAATGCGTGGCAAGCCGCTTGGCACCATACAAGGGCTCCCTGCACCTCCGGCCATAACACTAACGCCAGACGGTAATCATTTACCATCTGCCTGGTTTGAGCGATGCTCTATAATGAGCCCTTGTGACAGGCAGTCCGCTTCCAGGACCTCTGTGTCCGTGAACTCAAAACGCACTGCTGCCTGGTTCCCGCCCCTGCCCTATCGACGCATCGCCACCATAGATCCTGACCGGCGGTCATCCTCAAGCAGTCGCTCCGGTTAAGTTTGCCAACTAAGTGGAAAATGAAAGTCTCAAATTGAGAATCTGCCTCTGCCTGGCAGCCAGCCTCCTGCTTAAGGCAGGCGGAAGCGCCCTGGCGCTGCCGGCGGACAGCTCCAGTAGCGAAAGCCGGCCAGGCAAGGCAGCCGACTCATCCGCCTCAGACAGGACAAACAGGCAAAGCAGTGCATCGACCCAGGCTGCGGCAGAACATGAGAGTGAAACTGCATCCCAGGAGAGAGCCACGACTGAAGAGCCAGTAAGCACAGACAGTCCCGGCTCCAGCCAGGAGAGAGAACAGCAGGGCGATGAGAGCAGCAGGCAACCGTATGCCCGAGAAGCCATAAAGCATTACAACAGGGCAGTAGAGCTGCACCAGTCAGGATTTTTAAACCAGTCGATCGGTGAGTACCGGCTAGCCATTAAAGCAGACCCACGCATGGAGGAAGCTTACAGCAACCTGGGTCTGGTATACGCGGCCCAGCGCAACTACGCCAAAGCAACCAAATCCTTCAAGAAGGCTCTCTCATTGAAGCCCGAGCGCCCGACGACCTTGAACGGACTGGGAACGGTGCTTTATGCGCAAGGCAAGCTAGATGAGGCGCTCGCACACTGGCGTCAGGCTGTGCACATCGATCCTACCTTCGCCTCTGCTTACTTCAATATGGGCAACGCACTCGAGAACGAGAAGGAGTTGAGCAAGGCTCTCGGCTTCTATGTAGAGGCTCTGAGAGCCAATCCAGGCATGGCTGATGCCTACTACCGCTCAGGCTCTCTGCTCGCCAGACAGAAGCATCCAGCGCAAGCAAGCTGCCTGCTTTCCAGAGCCGTTCAGCTATCGCCGGATGCCGAGTTCGCCAGGGAGGCAAAACGGCTGCTATCCAAGATAGACAGCCAGCTGGAGAAGGAAGCGGAGGAGGAGCCGCTGGTTGAGATGAATGTGGTGCCGCCCCCCCCCAGGCCGCAAGCCCCGGCAGGACCTTCGCCATCAGCCCAGGCAGATGATTGACCTTAAGCTTGCCGCTATTGCCGAGATCTTAGAAGGTCGCATTCTGGAAGACCAGCCAGGCAGCTCTATTTGCATAAAGGGCTCAATGGTCGGCTTTCCTGCCACCCTGCAGGCAACCTATCATCGCTGGCCTTTCGGCCTCATGTATTTCCTGGAGACATGCGCGGGTGAGGAGACAGGAGCCCCTAATCCCGAGCACCTCCTGGAGATGTCAATTTATCCGCGCTACGGGCGCGGGCTCTTTTCCATCTTCACCCGTATTGTCCTGTTTGAGTCGAAAGGTATGAGCGTCAGGGACAAGAAGCTCGAGTCTATGTACATCTTCGGTTACAACGACACCACCCAGGCCGAGCGCCTGGTCAAATATCCAGGATTTCGGGACAATCTGGAAAGGCTTCACGACGTATCCCGCTTCTCGGAGCTGCAGATTAGAAGCAACGCCGGCATCTACATGCATCAACCAAAATCCTTTGCTGCAGTCGACCTGGATGTCTGTCGCGAGAGCTTCAAGCTCTTGGGCGAAATCGGGCAGGTTATTTTCGAGTGTTTTTGATTCGGTGTTAAACTTTGCGCCATCCGCCAGCTGGGTGCGAGCGATGAGTGATTTTAGAGATATAATGGTCTACAAACGTTTTAGAGAGAGTTTGCCATGACAGAACCCACCACTAAAACAGCCTTGATCTCAATCACCGAAACCGCAGCCGACGAGGTGAAGAAACTCATGGCCGAAGAGCCCGGAAAAGAGGGCTTGCGGCTGGAGGTACGCGGCGGCGGTTGCTCCGGCATGTCTTACGGACTCAGCTTCGACAATCCTCAGGCAGAGGATCACGTCATTGAGGACCATGGAATCAAGGTTTTGATCGATCCCAAAAGCGCCATCTATCTGAAGGGGACGGTCCTGGATTACCAGAAGGGACTCCAGGGACAGGGATTTGCCATCAAGAATCCCCAGGCCAAGGGCTCCTGCGGTTGCGGGCAGTCCTTCACGGTTTAGGCTGGCGCTCTTAAAGCTCGCGCAGACAGGGATGACAGGGCAGATAGAGTCCGAGTCGCAGGTGCTCTCATTGCGCAGAACAGGCGGCTATCTGCAGCTGTCGGACTTCGGTGTTGTGAGGGTTGTAGGTGCTGACGCTGGCAGCTATCTGCATGCCCGCACCACAAACGATGTCAGTGCCCTGGCGCCTGGCTGCGGGCAAAAAAGCACGCTCCTGAACCCAAAAGGGCACGTCCAGGCAATTTACACTCTCTGCCGGCTAGAAGACCAGTACTGGTTAGTTGCCGAATCTTTCCAGATTGCCGAAATCATAAAGGAGCTGGAGAAATTCATTTTCGCTGCCCGGGTCGAGGTAGAGGATATATCAGGGCAGCGAGATATCTGGTGCCTTCAGGGTCCGGAGGCAAAGGCCGTGCTGGGTGCCATCGCAGCCGAGGCAGCAGAACATCTCACTGAGAACGGCAACATCTACTGCGCCACCATTGCCGATTACAACACGGTCATCATAAGGAGTTCGCTGACCGGTGAGACCGGTTACCTCTTTCTAGTAGAGACAGAAAACAGCCAAAGCTTTGCCAGGACCCTCAGCGAAACTGCTTCACGCCACAGTATGACAGAGATTTCACCACATGCTCTGAATACAGCCCGCGTGGAAGCCGGCGTGCTTCTCTACGGCCGGGACGTTCTCTTTACTGATTTTCTCCCCGAAACCGGACTGGAGCAATCTGCCGTCAGCTACGAGAAGGGCTGTTATCAGGGTCAGGAAACAGTAGCGAGGATGAGGACCTACGGCGGTGCTCCCCGTGGACTTATAGGGCTCATCTTCGCCGATCGAAAAGGTGGTGATCTCGCCGACGGTGCAGCCGCTAAGCTGGGTAACAGTGATGTAACGGTTCGCACCGCAGTTTACTCTCCTGCTCTCGGAAAGGCCATAGCCATATCATCAGTCCCAAAAGCGCTGCGAGTTCCAGGCAGACAAGAGACCCTTGCAATTGACGGAGCCAGCTATGCGGTCACAACCTGCCTGCTCCCCTTTTACACGCCACCAACTGCCAGTCACAAAGCCAAGCAGCTCTATCAAAGTGCGCTCAAGGTCTTCAGCGGCGACAATGAAAATGAGGCCATTGAGCTCTTGCGTGAGGCGATTGATCTCAATCCTGAGCTGGCTGATGCCTACGAGGCCCTGGGCGTCATCCTCTCCCGTCATGGGGAGCTTGATGAGGCGATCACGCTCATGCAAAAGCTTGCTGAGATTGATCCCGACTCCGTCATGGCGCACACGAACCTATCTGTCTTCTACATGCAAAAAGGTGACAAGGAGACAGCCGAGGAGGAGAAAGCCACGGCAATGTCGCTTTCGATGCGCAAAATTGCCGAGGAATTCAAGAGCAGAGAGGACGCTGAGCGCAGAGCAAAGGAAGGGGAGGTCCGGCGGGAAAAGGAAGAGGAGCTTGCCAGACGCAGGTCCATGTTCCAGCAGGTGCTGGAAATAGACGCCCAGGATTCTCTGGCTAACTACGGACTGGGCTCTATTTTTGTGGAGGAAGGCCGGTTCTTAAAGGCCGTCCCGCATC
>CAYPBX010000127.1:0-7050 GCA_964409075.1 uncultured Candidatus Obscuribacterales bacterium | reverse complement strand
CGTTGCCGGCACGCTCGCGAAGCTCGGATAGAGTGTAATGCCTGGCCATTGGTTTCTCCTTGCCGGTCGAAATTCAGGAAGGTTGGTCCATCGACATCGGGTCAGTCTACGATTCTGACCACCTCAGCACCGGTCACGGAGGACCAGGCTGCTCGATGGAGTAGGAAAAGCATCTGAGGATCATCAGGATCCCTCCCTTCTTCGCGCGCCTTTTCCTGGGCAGCAACGACTGCTTCGGCTGCCTTACGATCAGCTTCCGCAGCTGTTTTAGTCGAAACAGTAATCACCTCTGTCTCCTTGTTGGAGTATGAGTACATTTGGCCTTGCAACACCGAACGTGCACGTCACCTCTGTCCTATTCCTTCTTCTTGCGGACCCGCATGTTGAGCAGCTCCACAAAGAAGGAGAAGAACATAGCGAAGTAGATGTAGCCTTTGGCGATGTGCTGACCCACGCCTTCTGCCACCAGCACGAAGCCGATGAGCAACAGAAAGCTCAGGGCAAGCATCTTGATGGTGGGGCGCTTCTCGATGAAGCGGCTGACGGCACCAGCAGCCACCATCATGAAACCGACGGCAACGACCACAGCTGTGACCATGATCCACAGCTGGTTCGCCATGCCGACTGCGGTGATCACAGAGTCGAGGCTAAACACGATATCGAGAATCATGATTTGGGTAATGGTGCCGACGAAGGAGGGATGTCTTGGTACAGCGGCCTCCTTGTCCTTCTCTTTCAGTTCCAGTTTTTCATGAATCTCGAAGGTGGCCTTGCCGAGCAGGAAGAGACCGCCACAGATGAGGATCAAATCCCGCCCGGAGATGTCGTGTCCCAAAACCGTAAACAACGGTGCGCTCAGTCCCATGAGCCAGGTAAGAGAAAACAGAAGCCCGATGCGCGTGAGCATGGCTGCAGCCAGCCCAACAACGCGCGCACTGCTCTGCTTCTCCGCCGGTAGCCTGCTAGCCAGAATCGAAATGAAGATGATGTTGTCTATCCCCAATACAATCTCGAGGGCAGTCAGAGTAAGCAGCGCCGCCAAGATTTCGGGACTAAAGAGCCAGTCCATCGGTGAACTCCTTTGAAAAGGCTGTCCGGGCTGTCCAAAACAGCCCGGACAGCAGACAATGGTTGGTAGACGAAGAACTAGACGACCTCGTCGACAAGCTCAAGCTCGAGGGCCTCGTCGGCGGTGAGCCACCAGTCGTGACTGCGGGAGCGCTCCTGAATCTGCTCGAAAGTCAGTTTTGAGCGCTTTGCCAGGAGAGGCAAAGCCTGCGCCTCCAGGCGCTTCATCTGCTCCTCCTGATCGTCGAGCTGGCTGCCGCCACCACCGAAGATGCGGCTGATCCGGTGGATGAGGATGCGGGCGTTCTTGCCCATGACTCGTTTGCTGGCGCTCTGCAGCAGGAATCCGGCCATGGAAGCAGCCTGCCCGAGCACGACGATGTTGACGCGGTGCCCCGCAGCCTTGATGGCTTCGATGAGGTTGATCAGCGCCAGACCGTCATGCACGCTGCCGCCCGGCGAGTTGAGGACAATCTCGATCTCCGATCCAGGCACACGCGCATATCGCTGCAGCACCATCCCGGCGAGCATCGAAGTGGCTGCGTTGATCTCGGAGAAAAAGTACGTGGTGAGCGGATTCTCCCAATCCGCAGCGTCCTCGCGGTTCTCGAGACGCCTGAGCCCGGCCCGGAGCATATCGCGTCGGGCAGCAGCCCTTGCCCGGCGTACCTTCGGGGATTCGTCGACTGCCGACGCTACTGCCGGACAGACATAGGCCCTGGATGCAGGCTGAAGGCACACACCGACCGAATCGACCACACCCAGCTCGTGCGCTTCGCTGGCATTCAGCCACCTCTGGCGCTCGTTCTGAGTCTTCTCCTTTATCTGCTCCAGGGTCAGCTTCGAACACCCGGTGAGAATGTTCCAGCCCTGCTTCTCCAGTCCCTTGCGAAAATCAATCATATCGCGGGCCTCGGCCGAGTTGCCGCGGAAGCCAGGGAATTGAGCCTCGGTCAGCATGATATAGCTGTCCGGCGTGATCCACCGCTGGTCTGCGACCTGCAGAAGAACGACTGCCTGCAGCGCCGCTACACCGGTCACCTGAATGACCACCTTGAAGCCAGCTGCCTTCATCATGCGGATGGCATCGTACATGGCGAAGGTGTCGCTATAGGCATGGCCAAAGTTGTCGACCTCGCCATAGGAATTGAGCGTAAGATGAATCGCGTCCTCCTTGTCGCCCAGCCGCCGCCAGTGGTTGAGGGTCTTGATCAACCCAGCCGCCAGATCAGTCCCGATCGGTCCGACGATCGGCAGCTGTCGCGAGAAGGCATTGCCGGTCGTAAGCTCCCTGAGCCTTAGCTCAAGGTGCTTGCACTCCTGCTCGAGAGCATCGGCCTGAGCATTGAGACGGCGCTCATCCAGACTGGCAACAACAGCATTCTCTGTATTCGTGTGAGTATCCACTTCAGTGATCCCCTTTCCAGCCAAGGGTCGCGAGCGACACAAGCCGCGGCAAGGCGACCCTTCTGCTGAGTCGAGTTTTGAGAAGAAGAGCAAGAGCCGGACAGGACTTGCCGCCCGGCTCGTGCCTAGACGCTTCGATACGGCACCGGGCATGTAGCACCGGTGAAAAGAATTCACCTACCGACAGCAGGCGCTGCAGGCTCAGACAGCCTGGACAGCGCGACGAGGATCACGAGGAGCAGCTACCAGATAAAGCTCTTCCAGCAACTGATGCCCGGCGATGACCTTGCACCTGCGAGATGCATCCTCCACTAGCTTTGGAGTCACCGGATTGAGGTTCCACACCTCGGCACCCTGGTCTCCGATGATAGCCAGATGCTCATCATCTAGGAAGCGCAGATGACGAATGAACCTTCGCTGGGAGGTGATGATGCTGTGCCTGTCTCCATAGAGCGTATGCACGAACCACACCTTGCAGCGGCGCTGCTTACCCTTGTCGGCTGAGCCAGCAAAGGCTGCCACATTCGCCTCCGGGTGACAGGCAGATGCCCAGCAATCCCAGTGCGGATCAGCATCGCCGGCCTCAAACACCGAATATCGAAAGGCAACCTGGCTAGAGAGGGTATTTACGCAATACACCTCGCCAGCAGCCGTGAGGATGAAAATCTTGTCGCCGCAGCGGGTGAAGGCAAGACGCACAATGCCGCTGTGCGAGACCTGAATGAAGAGGCTCTCCTTTACCGGAGAGTCGTACATCATAGACCACACTCCCAGACGGCCAGTGGCGCTGCCAGCCGCCAGCATCGTGCCCTCCCAGCTGTAGGAAACTGCCAGCGGTCGAGGAAATTGCAGCTCCTCCAGCGGGCAGTCGAGCGTCAAATCCCAGCGGTAGACGCGTGCTGATTCACTGCCATGCACATAGGCCATCTCGGACGTGCGTGGAAACTCGGGCGTATCCTGCGGTCGAAAGGCCAGGCTCGTGACCGGGCGGACGATCGGCAACTCTACCGGCCCTCCCGTTGTCAGGGATAGAACTACCGGCGGTGCAGACGGATAGATAAGCCCTAGAAATCCCCGGTTCAGTCCATCAGGCGAAAAGACCGCATCGCGTACTCCATCAGACCCGCGGGGGAGCCTGACCATTCGAGTTCTTTGCACAATCATAATTGATACTCCAATTGAGATATGTCCTGCCTGAGGCTCATCAAAGGAACCCGACAAGACGAGACACCAAATCATCGCCAAGCCTGTCCGGCCTGCGATTGTCAAATCAAAGACATGTTTCCACAAAAGGCTACATCAGCCCGGTTATTCAACCAGAATCCCTCTGGCCCGATGGCTAAACTATGTGAGATTCCTCTACGTCACTTGTAACCTTGATAGCCGTTTGAAACAGTCCATACCTTCACTTAATTGAAAGCCCACCACCTTTCACAAGCTCCGAGAATTTCAGGTTCAAGAAAGTACTTTGGATCGCGAGCCCCAAACAACCGGATACCGGGGTTCTTTTCAGGAGATCTACAATGAGTCGAACAGATACAAATCTTATACGTAATTGCCACCCTGAGGGCGACACAAAAGCCTGCGTGAGCTTAGCGCGAGGTCTAAGAGCACGCCACAATCCTGGACCCTTCAGCCTTGGTCTAACACCAAACTGACCTGCTAGTACTTCGTTTCGCCTATGACGCATCGCGTGTAGGGACTGGGCCATGCTCAATCCGGCTGGCGCATGGCGCCGCCCTATGTATCGGTAATTGGGCAACGCTCAACTGGATGCAGCAACTCCGCCAATTATTTCCTCCGGCTGATCAGTGGGGTTAATACGCTCCAAGGTAATTCTTGAGGATGCAGATAAAAGGAGCCAAATCTGCGCACAGACCGGCAGCAAACATGACCGCTTGCTGCATCAACCGAAGAATCCCCGTCAGACAACGGGTTCCATATGCCTGTTTGATCTCCATTTGCAAGGGGAGACTGCTCAGAACTAGAGTAGAGGCAGATCCACATCAAACACAAGCATAACTGGAAAACACCAACAACCCTAACTGAATTATCGATCAAGCAGCAAAGCCGGATGCACCTGGGTGCAGCCGGTTTTTTGCTGCCGTCGATAACCAACGAGAGGAAATGAGGAATGAAAACGACACAAAAGAAAAACACTGGCCTGAAGCTATTCAGGTCGCTGCTGGCTGGAGCTGACATCCGTCCGCACTCCCTGCCGGCATGGCTGGAAAGCTTCGCCCCCGATGGCGAGGTCATACGCGGCAACAATGCTGCCGTGATCAACGTAGAGACACCGGGCTGCTTCCCGACCGAGATCATAATCAAGCTAATCCCAGAGTGGGACGGCCAACTCTGGTACCACCCAGCTCTCTTCGACGAGAACGGCAGACGGACCGACGAGCCGGCAGGGCAAGTATACGATGGTGACAACACCTGGTATGTTCTGCTGGAAGAGAAGATTGACTACGATGCACAGGAGCCCGGCTTCCATGAGCTTATCCACAAGCTGCGCTGCCAGGGGCTCGAGGCATCTGACCCAGGCTCAGGGCCGTCCATCGGCTACTCACACCATACCAGGCGCTGGGTGGTATCAGATCGCGATGCAGTTGCTTCTATCGGCTCGGGAGTGCACGACGTCGAGCAGGCTTACAGCCTGACAGATGAGGAGTATGCCTGTCAGCAAGAATCTGCTGAAGAGTATAATCTCTTCCCGAGTCACGGCTTCGGCATCGTCTCGATGTCCGAGCTCACGGACGACGAGCTTGCCGGCGCACGTGCCCTTTTCGGAGAGAGACCGGTTCCGGGAATCGAATGGTTGCTCGACCTCCTGACAGACCCCGGCACCGATCGCGAATCCGCGCTGGGATCCATCGAAGCGCTGGCAGGCAACGACAAGGCCCGCGCTGCCGAACAGCTCGAGCTTGTCATTTGCATCGCCAGGCGCATCGGTATCCGCCTGAACCGCTGGACCAAAAACCGTTGCGCATACACACAACAACCAGCAGTCAGTTGAGTATTCGCTCCAGCTTCAGCGGAAGCTGGCCCACGCAATCAGCCGGAATTCACACACCGGCTTCGTGGCAGTTTGCCCCTGCGCCTCCCGGACGGCAAGGCCAACTGGAAGCCCCGCAAGTACCGATAAATTCGGTGCCTGTCGGGTCTTCCCCCCTCAAAATTTCTACTAGACATCATCGTACCTAATCTGCTCCGGCCAAATTCTTATCGCTAGTGTGCCGGATCTCCGCTCCTGTGCTATCTTTAAGATTGTCGGGACGGCTCTGCTCATCATAAGCAAAGAGCACGCTCGTATTTCAACCTCGACCGCTTCGGGTAAGCCTCATCATAAAGAGATATGCGAGTATCCGGGAGGTTCTGCAATGAGTGGTATCGACAAAGGATTACGAAGGCGCTTGCCGCTGAAACCAGGGACCGCTCTCTGGTCCGGGGCCAGAATGGTCCGCTCGCTCGAGGAGATTCCAGACTTCGACACTCCCGAGGCAGAAGAGCGCTTTTGGAAGAGCGTTTACATCAGCAAATCAGTGCTGGATCAGATCCCCATCCTCGACGATGATCATGAGCAGTGAGCTATAGGGCCAGGGTCTGACCGTCATTGCCTCCAAATTTAGGCCTGCTCATAATCAGCTCCAGCAACTCGATCAGTCCCCGCTAGGCACCATTACTTGAAATATGGCTAATGAGTGTCAACAACAGTCGGCTTTCAACATTTGCGCACTGCGAGCATCGCCAGACCAGACGACATCTCTCCCCTCAAGACAATCCGCCTCTGTCGGGCCCTCAATGTTCTCACGCAACAGCCTGGCGCTGACACCTAGCCGTAAGCAGAGACAAAGATTGCTGAGACGCTCTTTGCCACCCGGCAAGTGGAGGGCGCATCGCCTAGCCGGCCTTCCTCTAGTCAGCATGCCGACAGCATAAGCGATGGCGGATAAGCCCGGAGATCCTGAACAGATACTGGGTGCCAAACAAACCATCCCCACTTTAATCTGGCTAAGCTCTTGTGTTAAGGAAAATTCTAAGCCTTGTTGACAACCGTATCGTCTGTTTGAAACGATTCAAAGAGTCATTCTCATGTACCTACCTGCTTATTGGGTATTCGGTCGTTATTTAGAACAAAACCGGCAAAACAGTAAGTCACAACAATAGGCGAGCAGGATCGG
The DNA here is from genome assembly GCA_964409075.1 of uncultured Candidatus Obscuribacterales bacterium. Lineage (GTDB taxonomy): Bacteria > Cyanobacteriota > Vampirovibrionia > Obscuribacterales > Obscuribacteraceae > CAYPBX01. Next base: position 394 of record CAYPBX010000127.1, on the reverse strand, counting down.
AACTGCCCCGTGGTCTTGTGCATTCGAATAGATCGCCACATGGGAGCGCGGCTTCGGCTGCATCTGTGAGACCGGCCGCAGCAACCCGGTAAAGAGACAGGTCGCCTTCTCCGGGCACGTTGTCCGGAGCCTGCTTCTCTCCTGCTAGAAAAGAAAGAGATCAGCCAATGAAACGAATCGCCATACTCTCTATCGCCTGGCTCATCCCTCTCACCTCCGGTTGCGCCGGCTTTGTAGCCGACCAGGTGATGGATAGCGTGACTGAGAACATGATCAAGCTCATGGAGGCCGAGGCAAAGATCAACGCGCAGAAGCGTGCCGAGTCGTACACCATCGAAGGCCGCTTCAAATCGCTGGAGATGAAGACCAAGGAGGTGCAGGTGGAAGATCCCGC
>CAYPBX010000126.1:2370-7050 GCA_964409075.1 uncultured Candidatus Obscuribacterales bacterium | reverse complement strand
ACTAAGGTCCATGTCCAGGACCCCAAAAATCTGGAGCTGGTAAAGCGCTATGACATACATGTCATTCCGACCGTAGTCGTGCTCGATTCCGCTGGCAAGATGCAGTCGATGATCTTGGGCTACAACCCAGCCGACCTGAAGGTTAACCTGAAGGTTGTAGGCTCTCGCTAAAGCGATTTATTGTTATCAGTCGGCTGGCGCCCGGCTCACCTGAGCCGGGCCAGCTGCTTGAGTGTCTCGATGTTGGCCCTGTCCGGGCCTTTGCGGTCGAATCCCGGCACCTCTAGGATCCAGGGCAAGGGTCTCAAGGCAGGGTGCTGAAGCATTCTGGCGAAAGCAGCCTCGCCTATCTGCCCGCAGCCTATGTTCTCATGCCGGTCCCTCCTGGCTCCCAGCGGTGTCTTTGAGTCGTTGGCATGAATGGCGACAAGCCACTCCAGCCCCACAACTGTCTGGAACTCGCTGACTGTTGTCTCCAGTCCCAGAGGAGAAGCGATGTCATATCCGGCATTGAACAGGTGGCAGGTGTCCCAGCAGATGGCGAGCCTGCGGTCGTAGTTAAGGGCCGATAAAATATCGGCAAACTGACAGAAGCTGTCTCCAATTGTCTGTCCCTGGCCAGCGCACACTTCCAGCGCCAGCCGGCAGCTGCCGTTGTAGCCGTCAAGAACCATTTCAAGCGCCCGGAGCACGCGTTCAAAGGCCTTGCGGTAATCGGTACCTACAGCTGAGCCGGGGTGAAAGATGAGAGCCTCAGCACCTGCCTGATCAGCCAGCCTCAGAGCTGCTTGAAGGCTGTGGACCGATTTTCCATAATTCTCCCGGGAGGGAGAGGCCAGGTTGACCAGATAAATGCCGTGGACAAAGACCGGGCCGAGCCTGTGCCTTTTAATCTCGCTCCTGAAAGTTTCAAAATCGTCTTGCCGAGCCGACGTGGCTTTCCAGCTTTGCGGTGAGCCGATAAAAATTTGCAGCGCCTGGGCACCTATCTCAAGCGCCCGTGTTATTGATCCTTTTAGCCCGCCGCCCACATGCGCGCCGATAACAGGCGCGGGAAGCTGTGTCTTCGCCATATCCTGCCATAATCCCCGCTAGGACGATAAGCGATGATAGCAGATCAATTCATCCATTTGAGCTCCCGCACGTAATCTTGCGGGAAGCGATATCTGGGCGATGGAGTTGCCAGCCCGATGACAGTCGCGATGTTGTGGCAGAAAGTGACACAGTCGCTTGTTCCCAGCCTAAAGGATCGTCGCTGCCAAACTTTTCTCAAGCGCTGCGTTTGTTTCGCCCTTTCCGGGTCGACGATGGCGGCAAGAGTGCAGTCGAGGCAGCGGATGCTTCGGGCAGCCGGCTCAGCAACGATCAGACTGGGTACCGCCTGGTAGATTGATTTCAGCTGATCCTTACGGCGGGCGGGGAAAAATCCTGCAGAGTCGCTGGATACAAGCTCCGGCATAACCGGTGTACTGGTCCATATGACAAAGCAGTGCCCGGGAAAGCCGGTTGGATTGTCGCTCAGCCGGCAGCAGAAAAGAAGGTAGTGCGGCTGCTGCCTGCTTGTGACTCTCAGATCGACGACCCTTTTCTCCGACGGTGCCTGCCGGTGTGTAGCAATCCAGACAAGCAGCGCAGTCAACAGGATAAGAACGGCAGCTGCAAATGCCGCCCCAGTCCAAATCAACAGAGAGCCTACCTTGAGGGAGTGACTTTGCTGGGATCTTTCCTGCATGGGCGGATGATGTCGGTGCCTGAGTAGGAAGTGACCGATGTCAGATTCTTAGCGATATTTGCTCTGGAGCAGTCTCATACACTATTAAACTGCCTGCCGAAAGCAGTCCATGCCACTTCTGCATGGTTATTAAGGAATTCCACGGACGGGACACTAGGTGGCTGCTTGCTCTTTGGCCTTCTGGATAAACCGCTTGAGCTGTTGCTCTGGTTCTACACCCCCTGGCCTCAGGTGTCTCTGGCACGACTCGATTACTCGCCTGGCAATCTTTGCATGCAGCCAGGCTCCCCCATTCGCCACAGTACGGATGGCGTTGCGCAGCTCGTCCTCGGGTGCAGATTTCAGACAGTAGCCGTCTATCCCAGCTGCTACTGCTTTCTCCACCTTCTCCGTATCATCGTACTGGGAGAGGATGATTACTTTTGTCTGGGGAAGTGCTGTCTTGATTTGAGATGCAGCTTCTATGCCGTCCAGTCGCGGCAGTACGATATCCATGAGGACAATCGCTGGCTTGAGCTTCAGCACCTGCTCCACCGCCGTCAGGCCGTCTGCTGCTTCTCCTACAACAATGCCAAAACCAGCCCTCTCAACAATGCTTCTAATCGCGATTCGGGCACCGGGATTGTCTTCGACAATATATAGCGAGACAGACCCTCCTGGCTCCATGGTTCGTTCCCCGATTTCACTTCTTAAGTATAGCTATCACGTACTACCTGTGACATCCCTCTTGCGAGGGTTGTCCACTACCTCGCCTTGAGCGCACATCAGTGTCCTGTGTCGTGATTCCTTTTAAGGAACGCAAGAGGGGCAGGTAACAGCCTGGGCGATGCATGGCGCCGACCGCCCGGAGGGATAGCGAAAACACAAGACATCTCGAGGACACCACACCAGATCATTGGGAGCGCGTATCCGACAGCCTGGCTAGAAAGGCCTGCAGCGAGGCTTTGTAGGTGTCGCTGTTGACGCTGTAAATGTCATTGTGACCTGCTTCCGGCAAGATTATCAGCTGCTTTGGTTCTGCTGCCTGCCTGAAAATCTCCCGGGAATGCAAAGGCGGTATAAGGGTGTCTCGTCTGCCGTGAATAATCAAAAGTGGTGCATGGGGGCTCTTCAGGCTGCTTATGTTATCCAGGCGCGGCTCGGGCAGCGTCCAAGCAGGGTAGAGATGGAGATGAGGGAGTACTTGCCGGGCAATCTTAGCCAGCGATGAGAAGGGAGACTGGAGAATAATCCCCCCGCAGGGTTGCCGTTCGGCAACATGGCAGGCAACACCGGAGCCGAGCGATTCCCCCAGGTGGACAATATTGCCTGGCTTAAGCCCTTTTTCATCGAGCAGCCAGCGGTAAGCAGCCAGTCCGTCCTGGCAGATGCCCTTAAGGCTGGGATGTCCTTTGCTCTTTCCGTAGCCGCGGTAGTCGTAAACGAGCACGGAGGCACCGGCTGCGAGAATGAGGGAGATGAGACCGACCCTGTAGGTGATGTTGCCGGCGTTGCCGTGGCTGACCAGTACAGTCGTCTCCGCACCCGGGTTTTCAAAATACCAGGCATGCAAGGTGCTACCGTTTTGGGTCTGGATGTAAACATCATCGAGTTTAATGCCGTTGACAGAGTCTACTTCCCAGAAGCCTTCTGGATACCTGCTGGGATAAAAGATCATCGTGTTATATAGGGGCAGCGCAATTACCGGTGCCAGCACCACATAAAGAACAAGGAGCATAAGCAGCGGTTCCATCCTTTTCATTTTCGGGCAGGAATCCAGTTGACGTGTTTTCGCCTTTCAGGCAATATACCCGACTCGATCTTGCGCAGAATCTTCCGCTTAAGGAAAGCGGTGGTAACGGGCCAACGCAGCAATGGCTGAATGTCAGCTACTTCTTATCATCTTTGCCAATACCTGCTCAATGTACGAGGGACGCATAGGCGCAAGGTTTGTGCTCTTACCCCATGCAAATGGTCTTGAGTCACTCCTTGCTGCAAGGATCGTTGTTAACTCTAGGTGCAGCTGCGCGGCCAAGAGCCCGGTTGAGGGCGTTGCCGGCTGGTTGCGAGGCTGGCGCAGAGGGTTGGGCTTCGGTCTGCTCGTTCTTGGCTTTGCTCTCCTGGGCCAGCTTGCTGCGATCCTTCTTTTCGGTGGGTGGTGCAGCTGATTTAGGTGCGTCCTTCTTTCCCTTTTCTTCCACTTGCTGTCCAAGATAAGCGGACTGGGCTGCAAAGTCAGTACTGGAAGCAGCTTTCATGCGCGTGGTCTTGCGCTGAGCATCTGCATAGGCGGTGTAATCTGCCTGTGTGCGTCGCTGAGCATCGGCTAGTTGGGCTCCGGACTGAAGCCTCTGACTCCTGGCCTGGGCTTCAGCGTTAAGCCTGGCGGCGCGCTGCTGCTCAAATATAGTTCTCTGCTCGGCCAGCCTGGACCGTTCTTCAGCAATCCTGGTTCTTTCCGCCTCCAGGGCATGTGAGGTGCCGTAGGAGCCAGCAAGTGCACCAGCGCCTGCGGACAGGGAGCCTACTGCCAGGTAGTCAGCCAGATTGCTCGACCTGTGATGAGCCTTCCAATCCTGGTTGTCGGCATGCGACTGATGAGCAAATCTCTCGGCAGCTGTAGGCTCGCTCTGACTGAAGGCCGGCTGCGAAGTCGCTGCGGCGCTCTGGGCTGCTGCTTCTGCGTTTAATGGTGTATTGCTTTGGTTGTACATTGATTCATGAGCATACGGCTGAGCCAGCTGGGGCTGATAGGCGGCTTCGTTGCTTGTGTAGGCTTGAGCTGCCTCACGTGAGTACTGGGAGGTGTCGCTGTTGTAGGATGGCACCGGCTGGATCGGAGCACTGTTTGCAGACGCATAGGATTGATCGGCCTGCAGGGCTGGCTGGGGCTGATAGGCGGCTTCGTTGCTTATGTAGGCTTGAGCTGCCTCACGTGAGTACTGGGAGGTGTCGCTGTTGTAGGATGG
>CAYPBX010000126.1:0-2270 GCA_964409075.1 uncultured Candidatus Obscuribacterales bacterium | reverse complement strand
CACCGGCTGGATCGGAGCACTGTTTGCAGACGCATAGGATTGATCGGCCAGCGGCACTGAGCTTGCAGTCCCTGGTGGATTGACGCTTGCGTACGACTCACGCGAAAACTGAGCGTTGTCTGCCAAGGGATAAGGTGTAATCGGCGGCTGACCTGTATAACCGCTGTCGAACTGGACTGGCTGATGGGAGGCTATGGGAGCGTTGGGCATAGTATCGACATGATTGGCTTGCCGTGCATGCTGGGCGACTGCAAGTTGCTCTCCAGGGCCATGCTGAGGCGGTAGCACGGAGCTATCAGCCTGGGCATATGCCCGGTAGGCATCGACATTTGTGCCGGACAGATCGTTGCGCAAGTAACCTTCCGGACCGTACTGCTGGTAGGACTGGTAGGACTGGCGCGCCTGATCGGCGTTGGTGGCGACGTTGACGCTCTCGGCGCGGGCGTATGTCTGATACTGGCTGTAGTTGTCGGTGGAGGCACCAGTGCTTGTCGTATCTGTCCTGCCATCGCGAGCGTAGGATCCATAAGTGTTTGAGCCCTGATGATAAGGAGTAATGTTTGCGCCGATTGGTGCGTCAACGGAGCTGCGCTGGCGGGTGGTTGAGCCAGCTATCGTTGTGAGCGGCGGCGGGACTGTACCGCCGGCGACTACAGTGGATGGGCCAGGTGCTGTGGCGCCGACGGCTACCCTGCGTTGCTCCTCAAGCTGCATCTGCTGCGCAATTTGCTGCTGCTGCTGCTGTTTCCGCTCCTGATCCCGCTTGGCGATCTGCTCAGGCGTGAGCTTCTGCCCGCTGAGCTGCGGGTTGTTGCTGCCCAGGGCAGCGGCTGCGGCCAGGCCGGTGATGCCGGTTGTTCCGGATTCGCCGGTGGTACTGCTCCGTCCTGCAGCCGCGGTGCCTGTAAAGCCTGCCGTCCCAGCATGTCCGGCAACACCAATGACACTGGCGGCTGCCGTCAACGCTCCCAGGGTGCTGGCTACCCTGAGCGCCTCCTCGGCCCGACGCTCGGCATCGACAGCCCGGTGCTCGGCTCGGTGTGCAACGTCCCTGCTCTCTTGCACGCGCCCGGTGTCGCCACCAGCGCTTGGTGGTCCTGCTTGCCTGTCTCCGCCTGCAGCAGGTATATCCTGAGAGGCAACAGCAAGCGGATTAGGCTGACTCCTTGTCCTATCGCCGCCTGCCAGAGGTGGCGGTGCTGATGCATCATCACCGCCTCTTCCTGGCGTGCGTCCGCGGTTTTGCGAGCCTGATGTCGTCTCATCACCAGATGGGCGACTGGAGGCTACAAGCGGCAACATGGATGAGCTGCCTGCACTGGACCTGCTCGTGCTGCTGCTACCTGTATCTGTCGATCCGGAGGTGCTGAAGGAAGCTGTCTGATACTCCGGTCCCTGGCTGGCCGGGCTAGCCGGCACATCACCGCCAGGGGAGCGTGGGGCAGGTTCGTTGCGTGGGCTGCTGCCCTGCGGTTGCTGCCTGTCGCCGCCGCTGTTGCTGTTGCCGCCACCACCTGCGCCCTGGGCTGCCTGCTCGGCCATCTTGGCGGCCTCGGCCCCGGCTGCCCGCACCAGCCCTGAGAAGTCGAAGGCGTACTTGACAGAGGCAGTGGTGAGGAAGTTGAGCGCAGTCATGATAACTGTACCAGTCTCATCCACACCTTTGAAGCAGGCCATGAGCAAGACCGTAGTGTGCCAGAAGAGACTCCAGAAACAGATGGTGACAACTCCATCTATCCAGTTGGGGAGGGCGTCGCGCAGCTGCTTCATCGGATAGACCCAGAGCGCTGCCACTACCGGTCCCACGAACCAAAGGTAATATAGGTATGCCATCTGGAAGGCGCAGAGAATCATCCAGGTGGTTGCCAACGCAGCATTTGCGGCATTAAAGTTCATGCGGTTGGACTGGACGAAATAAGGCAGCATCTCGTCGGCGCGGTTCTTGGGGACATTCTTCAGCCCGGTTGATGGATCGAAGGTCTTGTGGGCCAGGTATCCTTTCTCAAAGCTCTTGAAGAGATTCTGGGCTGTCGCCTGAATAGGTCCCTGACCCATGTCGCTCTCTTGATTCGGTACGTGATTCATGTTCTCGCTGGGCTGGCGCACCGGAAAGGCCCTGACGTGGGCAGCCATGGCATCGTCATACATGTCTGATCCGAAGGTAAGAAAATACTGCTCCTGTATCGTGTATGAGATTGAGTTCGATACATCTATGCCATAGTTGACGACCAGATAAGTGGCTGGAATTAAAAATATGGCCACTATAGATC
>CAYPBX010000125.1:0-7064 GCA_964409075.1 uncultured Candidatus Obscuribacterales bacterium | reverse complement strand
GTCGATCCACGGATCGAGCGCCAGGTCTGCGCGCTTAACAGCAACAACCAGCCGGTATCCGGTATCGTCCCCTATCTGGCGCTGGTTCACGACCGGCCGGTTCTGGAGGTTAGACGAGGATGCGATCGTGGTTGCCGCTTCTGCCAGCCGGGCTACACTGCCTTGCCGGTGCGGGAGAGAAGCGCGCCGGAGATAGTGAGGTTGTCCAAGGAGGCGCTGGATAACAGCGGACAGCACGAGTACTCGATGCTTTCACTGTGCGTCTCTGACTACACCGCCCTTCATGATGCTGTCCGAGCACTCAATCGCGAGCACAGCATAAGGCGCGCCTCCATGTCCTTCCCGAGCCAGCGGGCAGACAGGATGAACTTCGACATTGCCGAAGAGCTGAAGTTGGTGCGCAAGAGTGGTATCACCCTTGCCCCCGAGGCTGGTACACAACGCCTGCGGGCGGTCATCAACAAGGGGCTCAATCATGATCAGATAATCTCGGCGATCGAGACTGCCTATCGCTCCGGTTGGACCTGCGTGAAGCTGTATTTCATGCTCGGGTTGCCAACGGAAGGCGACGAGGATCTAACAGGGATTCTGGAAATCTTGAAGGAAGCAACTGCACGCTGCCAGCAAGTAAGGAGATCGGATCCTACCACTTACAGAAGGGGCATTGAGTTCACCTGCACAATCTCTAATTTCGTACCCAAGCCGTTTACCCCTTTTCAATGGTACGGACAGATAACAGAGGCAGAGACCAGGCGCAGGCAAGCGCATATGAAAGACATTCGCAAAGCCTATGGTCTCAACAACGTAACTCTCAACTTCACCGACCCGTCCATCAGTCTCCTGGAGGCTGCCATCTCCCGTGGTGATCGCACAACAGGCGAGATCATTTGCAAAGCCTGGGAGAAAGGAGCAGTCTTCGATGCCTGGAACGACAGGTTCAAGCCGGAGATCTGGCAGCAGGCAGCAGCGGATCTCGGGGCGTCACTGCCTGAGATGGCATCGGCTGCCCGGCAGGTCGGCTCGAGCCAGCCATGGAGTATCGTCCACGCAGGACTCAACGACTGGTGGCTGGTGCGGGAGTGGGAGAGGGCGATGGCGGTAGAGGAGACACCGCCTTGTACTGAGCATACCTGCCATGCCTGCGGCGTCTGCACCGAGCTAGACACCACTCACATATTAGCCAGAGCGAAGCAAGAGGTTGTAGGCAAAAATCCGTTCGTCAAAGAGCTCAACGCTGCAAGCTCTACCGACAGCCACCCCTCCTTGTTCGTCATGCAGCCGCCCCCGCCGCCGGGGACCCAGGCAGTGTCCAAGCTACGCTTCGAGGTTACCAAGACAGGCGAGCTCAGGTTTATCTCCCATCTGGATCTGTGGCACCTTCTCTGCCGTGCAGCCAGGAGAGCCGGGCTCAACCTGGCCTTCAGCGAAGGATTCAACCCCAGTCCGCGCTTGTCGCTGGCACTCTCTTTACCTATTTTTCAGGAGAGCCTGGCCGAGGTGGGCGAGGCCGAGCTCGTCGAGCCGGTGACAGCCGAAGAGTTCCGGCAGCGCGTTAACCGTTGCCTGCCTTTTGAGGTCAGGATCGTGCGCGCGAAAGCAGTGGCGCCTGCAAGCACATCGCTAGGCGCTGTCGTTGGGCAAGCAACCTATAGTGCTTGCGCCCGTTGCCCAGGTGATGCTCCTCTTAGCCAGTCCAACAATGACGAGTCAGGCACAGAGATCCCCCGTGTGGCAGCTGCAAGAGCCAAAATTATGGAGATTTTGGCCCGGCAGCAGGTTATAATCGATCTGCCCCAGAAGAAGACGGGCTTAATGAGACAGCGGCGCAAAAGGCAGCGCACAAGATTAGAGGGCGCCTCTCAGGCAGACATACGTCCGGGCATCTTCAAGCTTTCCCTGACACACGATTCACCGTTGACACTGGATATGATTCTGGCTTGCGGCTCAACGATGCACGTCAAGCCTCAGGATGTTTTAGGCCTTATTGATTCACAAGTTAGCTGGCGTGTAACAAGGGTTTGCCTTTCCACACCGGCGGGAGTTCCCCTGTTTGATGCTCCGTGAAGCACGCGCAAGCGGTAAGTCGGCGCGTTCAGCAGCAAATGATTGAACCGGACAGCGGAGCAATACATATGAGGAGTGAAATGAAGAAGAAGTTAGTTATCTCCGAGCAGGACAACATTGCAGCGCTTATCGAGAACAACCGCCCGGCCGAGTTCTTCGTGAACCGGGGCGAGCTCATCCTGGGAGACATTTATACAGCCTCGGTGGAGAATATCCTCCCGGGAATCGATGCTGCTTTCGTCAATCTCGGCAAGGACAAGATGGGCTTCCTGCATGCCAACGACGTACCCGGACAGGGCCCGTTGAAGGAGCGTCTGGTGCCCAAACAAAAGCTACTGGTTCAGGTGACCAAAGAGCCAACCGGGCACAAGGGACCAAGAGTCTCAACAGCAATGAGCCTGCCGGGGCGATTCCTGGTGCTGGTGCCGGAGGAGCGCGGCGTATCGATATCCAGGCGCATACCGGAAGCCAGAGAGCGAGCCAGGCTCAAGTCGGTCGTCAATCTCATCAAGCCTCCTGGCGTCGGGCTGATTATTCGCACCGAGGCCAAAGGACAGGGGGACAGGGAGCTGTTTGAGGATTTTGAGCAGCTCTGGAACCGTTGGCAAACCATAGTCACCGAGGCGGAGGCCTCCATCGGTCCAACGCTCATCTACCGGGATCAAGATCTGCTCTACCGGGTCATACGTGATGCCTACTGCGAGGAGGTGCAGGAGATAATTGTCGACAGCGCGGGCGGGCAAGCCCGCGCTGAAGAGTTCCTGTCTGGCTGGAGCGGGCGCAAGGCACAGATCGTCCTGCATAGCGGGCAGGAGCCGCTTCTGGTCGCCTACAACATAGACAGAGAGATTGAGCTGGCTCTGTCTGAAAAGGTCGAGCTGCCCTCAGGCGGACATCTAAACGTGCAGCCGACCGAAGCCTTGACCGTAATTGATGTCAACTCCGGGCGCTTCACCAGCTCGCGCACGCAGGCCGAGACCGTCAGACGCACCAACCTGGAGGCAGCTCAAGAGATACCGCGCCAGCTGAGGCTACGTAATATAGGCGGCATGGTGATTGTTGATTTCATTGACATGGAGAGCCGCAAGGATCAGCAGCAGGTACTGGAGGCATTTCAGCGCGCCCTTGAGGACGATCGAGCCAAGCCACAGGTAGGGCAGCTGTCCGATCTGGGGCTGGTCGAGCTGACCAGGCGCCGGCAGGGGCAGAGCCTGCGAGAGCTTTTCACGGAGGCGTGCAGCACCTGCCACGGGCTTGGGGTGGTACCGACCCTGGAGCTGGGTACCGACGAGAACCGCCGGCTGATCAGCACAAAACCCAAGGAGGAGGAGTCGGCCGGGCGTGGACGCGTTTTGCCCCGGCGCGGCAGGTTGCAGGGGCCGACCCTGCGAGCCGCGTCAGCCGGCAGCGGCAGGATTCAGTCTACGATAGTAGACCCGCGCGAGAGGGCAGGAATAAACGGCAGCTATATCCCCGATGAGATCCTCGAGCAGATGCCCGATGATCTGCTCTCAACAGATAGACCTGGTACAAGATACGGATTCGGCTCGCGAGGCGAGGATCGCTTTAAAGAAGATGAGGAGCTTGCCGCAGCCGATATGGAACCAGACCCGTCCTCTTACGAGGCAGCTGGCAGCGAAGCTGCGGAGGCCGAGCTGGACATGATCGTCAGACAGGCCGAGGTCGTGCGCCAAAAGCTTCAATCCGGGCAGACGGAAGCCACACCAGCGGAGACGGCAGCGACTCCGGCTGTGAGCCTGGAGCCACCCTATAGCCCCTGGGAAGCCGAGCCTCAAAATATAACCGGGGTGTTCAGGCTCAAATCCAAGGAGGATGCTCGCCCTGCCAAGGAGAGGACATCCGGGTCCGCAGGGTCTACAACCAGCGACCCTGGTGCCGCTGACGACAAGAAGGACAGCCAAGCCTCGGCAGCTTACAATAAGACGGTAGCGCAGACGCTTCAAAGTCAAGCTATCGAGACGGGGTTTGTCTCTAGCGCAGGCACTGTCGGCAGCACTTGCGCAAGTAAAGAGAGTAAGGAAGGCAAGCCGGAGGAGGAGCCATGGTGGTCGGAGTCTGAGTCAAAAGACTCTCGCCAGCTCGAGCTTTCTTTAGGTGAGGACTCGGAGCCGGAAGATCCAGAAACAAGCACGAAGAACCGGGAAGACAAGCATGTCAGTGCCGGAGCGTCCCTGCCTGGCACCGGTGAGCTTAACCCGTGGGAGTTGGGAAGCGACAGCCAGGAGAGTTGAAAGGGCGTCGTAAATGGTCACTGGAGGGCGTGCCCATCGTGGTCAGGGCGGCGCTGCGGCTGTAGGGTGCCGAGCGGCTTGCCACGCATTTCGCTGCGAGGCACCATACAGCCGCTGGCCCGGTGAACGGAGACGCCCGGCAGTGAATGTTTACTGGGCGTCGAGTCTAAGGTCTCTTTAAACGAGCCAGGCTGAGGCTGAAGCCGAATTTGACGGCAGAAGATGTCATCTCCGCTGGCAGGATAGACACGGCCAGCCCTGCCTGCGGCTCGGCCTTGAGCAGGTCATAGACAAAGTTTAAATCATTAGAATACTTCTGCTCGTCTACGTAGAAGGAACCGCAGAAGTTACCGTTGTGCACGAAAACCAGACAGTTGCCGGCAACCGACGGCAGGCTGATAACCATGCAAGCTGTCTGCTTCTTCTCATGAAACCAGCCACCCACATAGTCCATGTAGCTGCGGGCATCGAGATCATCCTCGCGATTTACATTCTGTCCCAGAAAGAGCGCCGACATTGACAGAGTAACACTGTCGGGGAGATCGTAGATGCTGACAGTTGTCTCCGGCAGCTCCAGATCCTTGAGCATCAAGGCAAGAGACTGCTCCGTGGGAAACTGATCGGAGAGCGACTTGGAGCCGTAGATGCAACCGACTGCCCGACCGCGATAGAGGAGCGCTGCTGAGCGCGACCTTCTTGTCTCGTTGGCTGCTTTCACGCAACCGGTGCGCATTCCGCCTTCCAGATCCGTAATCAACCATTCCAGATCGTATTCGCTCATCTCGAAGCGCTTCGGCTCAGCCCCGTCAGCTGGTGGCATGATTAAATCAACTGCCCGCTTGAGCTTCAGCCGGGACGGGCTGGTACCCTGGCTATACACATAAAAGGCCTGCTCTTCCTGACTCAGCTCCGGCGCTCCCTCCATGCTCTCCTGCCAGTCAATCCTCTGCGTGGTCTTCGCCTGAGCCTTCCCTGAGAATCGCGCCGACAACAGTATGCGGTTGTTGTGGACACAAACGAACTGTGCCAGGACCTCGTCACCAACCTTTAATTTCTCTTCAGTGGGGAGGAAGCCAGGCAGGTTGTCCTTGGGAATGATTACTGCATAACCGCCAGGCTCTGCCTGCAGAACTCTGCAGGCTACGTTCTGGCCAGCCTTGTAACCAAGCTTCCAGGGATTTAAAGGTTTGCCGGTACCTTTCTTTCCAATCACTGTCCATCCTCGGCAGACAGCATTGTACCGCCTGTGCGGGCATCTGTGTTTGAAGCAACCCACCACTGCTTATATTACAGGAAAAAGAAAGCCCGCCGGAATCGACACAGCACCACTATAACTTTGTTGGCAGCAACTGCCCTGGACCGTCGGGTCATGAGCAAGGGTAACGCTGCCCGACCAGGGCGACTGCAGAAGAGCTCTTCTGCCCTTTTTCTGCCTGCTGATGACAACCAAGGCAGCTGCCCTTGCAGATAACTTCCTGCTCAACATAGGCATTGCAGCGCGGGCAGCGGGCGAATGCAAGCGAAGCGGATTCAAGATCAAGCCCACAGCCGCAGTCAGGGCAAGGAAAGCTCAGTTTACTGTCAGGGACCGCCTTCATCTGTCCACCTCCAGCAGAACCAGAATGGATGAGGCCAGATCTTGCCCGATGGCTATCTCCTGCTGATTCCGGCTGACGATAACCGGACCGCCAGGGATTTTCTTGCAAACCGTAATTTCGGCTCCGCTGCCGATGCCGAAACGGATTGCTTGCAATGCAACGGCGCAATCGGTTGAGCCCTGGACGATCAGACGATCGCCCTGCCTGGCCTGGGCAAGCGTAAGGCAATCAGCGTCCCCGTCCTGGGCGAGCTGCCGCCTGTAATCTGCGCTTTGCTGCCACCTGGCAGAGCGGACAAACCCCAAAAATCTTGAATTGAGCATCGATCACCTCGAAACTATGCTGAGCCCCGATCTTCTGCCCTGCCTCCTCCAGGAAATGGTCCTCAAATTCGATTGTATTGTTGCAGCCAAGGCAGATAATGTGCTGGTGTGGCTCGTTGTCTTCCTTTAGCTCATAATGCTTGTGCCCCTCGGCAAAATCAAGCTCGCGCAGAAGCCCCAGGCAAGAGAGCAGCTTGAGCGTGCGGTAGGCTGTAGCCAGGCTGACGTTTGCACCGGTTGCGGAGAGCTTGGCATGCAGCTCCTCAGCGCTAAGGTGCGTGCCGTGCGCTTGCTGCCGAAAGATCTTTAAGATTGTCTCCCGCTGCGGCGTCACTCTCAGCCCGCGTTTGCGCAGGCTCTCATAAAGAGAGTCAGGCAGAGCAGAATCGGAAGGTGTTCTGGGCATCTTCATCATATTAGACCATAGCCCGTGTGTGCACCATGCCTATTGTGCTCAGACAAGCGGTATCCCGGCTATACACGATTACCTATCAGGTGGGGCTTGAGGAATCGCCCGGTATAGGAGGAGCTTTCCTGGCAGAGATCCTCGGGGGTGCCGGCAGCAACGATAAAGCCGCCGCGGTCACCGCCGTCCGGTCCCAGATCGATTATCCAGTCAGCCTGCTTCACCACATCCAGGTTGTGCTCGATAATCAAGACGGTATTGCCGGTGTCGACAAGCTTGTTTAAGACATTGAGAAGCTTGTCGACATCAGCGAAGGACAGCCCTGTTGTCGGCTCATCGAGAATATAGATGGTTTTACCTGTCGATCGCCGGCAGAGCTGCTCAGCCAGCTTTACCCGCTGGGCCTCTCCACCTGAGAGCG
>CAYPBX010000124.1:407-7113 GCA_964409075.1 uncultured Candidatus Obscuribacterales bacterium | reverse complement strand
GCCTGGCGCAGGCGCTCTTGACAGAGGAGCGCCAGTTGCTCCTGGCGGATTTTGATACGCAAGCGCAGGACAGACCCGTCAAAGGCCACTGATGAGAGCTGCCTTAAGAGATCGTCAGTAGGGTCCTGGCATTGCCTGACGTCTTGGTCTATTGTAACGAAGCGTCTCGGTCCGATCGACTTAAATGCGGCGGCTGTTTTATTGCGAGCCAACCGGACATGAACAAACCCCTTGTCCTCGTCCTGTTCGCTGAAGTCGACCCTTTCCAGCGAGCCGGCGTAGACAATGGTGGGTGATCGTTGCCTTATGACCTGGTGCCTGTGCACGTGCCCCAGGGCGACATAGTCCAGGCGCTCATCGACAAAGATATCCGCAGGGAAGGTTAGTGTGTGCCCGACCAGAAGCTCCTTCTCAATGCCGGCGCAGGCGCTATCGACCGTCATGTGGGCGGTCACTACCGCAGGCTCTGACGGGTTGAGCCTGTCGTAATAGCTCTTCAAGATTGCTGTGACGTGGTCGATGAGGAGCCTGTCCGTCTCGGCACCACTCAAGCCCGAATACTTCTCCAGGGTCATGAGCTGGTGCCTGGTTACATAGGGGATGGCAATCAGCTGGAAGGGCCCCTTTTTGGTATCGATGCTGGTATAGGTTGGTCGCTCTACAGTGAGAACCCCTGGCACTGCCA
This sequence comes from uncultured Candidatus Obscuribacterales bacterium, assembly GCA_964409075.1. Classification (GTDB taxonomy): domain Bacteria; phylum Cyanobacteriota; class Vampirovibrionia; order Obscuribacterales; family Obscuribacteraceae; genus CAYPBX01. Next base: position 6,428 of record CAYPBX010000124.1, on the reverse strand, counting down.
GGGTTTGAAAGACGGACAGGGAGTGGCTGCCGGTAGAACGCAGTACGAGGTCATGGTTGCCGACCAGAAGGACAGTGGGTATCCCGGCTGAGGAGAGGCGCTTCAGTTGGGCAGCAAAGAGCTTCTGCTCAACCGGCTCTGGTGTGGAGGTTCTGTAGGCATCGCCCGAGAACAAAAAGGCATCGGCCTGGTTGTCGATGGCGTAGTCGACTACGCAAGCAAAGGCGCGGGCGTAATCTTCCAGGCGGACATTCAGCCCGGTTTCCGGGTTAAGCCTGCCGTGGCTCTGACCGGCGCCCAGGTGAATGTCCGAGACATGTATCAGGTTGATAGCCATACGCTACATAATACGCTCAGTTGTATTGCCCGGTTCAACGTCCCTTGTTGATTCAGTAATCGCTCCGAGCGCTTCCTGCGTCGCGCTCTCCGCTCCTGTCCCGCTGCGCTGCGCGCCTGTGTAACCTGGCGCTTCGCTGCGCTCCCGGGGCGTGGATTCAGTAATCGCTCTGCTCGCTCCTCCGTTACTCGCTTCCGGGCGGTCATTTTTTGTGACAGAATCTGCTATTACAACTATTGTGCTCATGGGAAAGCAGAGGCACGAGCTGGCGAAGGGCCAGCAGATTACCTTACAGATTGACTCGCTGGCATCAGGCGGTGCTGGTGTGGGGCGCTGCGGGCAGGTTGCGGTCTTTGTCCAGCGCACGGCACCAGGAGACATCGCGCTGGTGGAGATCTATGACGTGAGGCAGCGCTTTGCCTTTGGGCGTTTGCTTGAGCTTGTCGAAGCTTCTCCTGCAAGAACCGATCCGCCCTGCAGGCTTTTCAATGCTTGCGGGGGCTGCCAGTGGCAACATCTGACCTACTCGGGGCAGCTGGAGGCCAAGGAGCAGATTGTTAAGGACGCCATAGAAAAGATCGGCGCCCTTGATCCTGCTTGTGTAAGCAGAATCCTCCCGGCAAAGCGGACGCTTCATTATCGAAGAAAAGTCCAGTTCCCTGTTTGTGGCGTTAAGGGCGCAACTCGTATCAAAGCCGGCTATTACAAGGCGGGGTCACACCAGCTGGTCAACATCAAGCACTGCCCCATACAGCCGCAGCCTCTCGATACCATGCTGGAGACTGTCAAGCGCCTGGCTGAGAAGCATGGGTTGCGCGCTTATGACGAGCTTAAGCGGCGCGGTTTTCTGCGTCACATATTAGCTAGCTTCAGCGTCAGTCAGGGTAAAACGCTGGTCACTCTGGTAGTCAATGCGGAACCACAGCCGCTGGCAGGGAATATCCAGGCGCTGGCCTGCGAGCTCATGGACAGGCTGCCCGGACTGGCAGGAGTCTGCCTCAACTACAACACAAGTTCCGGCAACAGGATAAAGGGACTGACTACTGTCTGCGTTGCCGGCAGCGGTCATTTGTTAGAGACAGTCAAATCCAGCCGCGGCGATTATCCTCAACTCCTCAAGTCTGGTATCACCTTCCGGTTATCGGCAGGCAGCTTCTTTCAGGTGCATGCAGATCAATGCGTGCGCCTTCTGGAGACGGTAGCAGATGCTGTCCTGGTGGAGCTGCCTGGCGCTTTCGCGGATGGCCGGCACGGACTCCTCCTGGTTGATGCTTATGCTGGCGTCGGTGCCGTGGCGGCGTGGCTCTCTCCCTTCTTCAAGGAGGTTCTGGCCGTCGAGGAGAGCCAGCAAGCCGTCGAGGATGGCAGAGCCAGCCTGGCCATGAATGGTATTGCCAATGTCAGCTTTGCGGCCTTGTCGGTTGAGGAATTTTTCCGTACATTCTCAGATCCTCTGGCAGCAGCCGATCTTGTTATTGTTGATCCCCCGCGCAAGGGGTTGAGTCCGCTGGCGCTCCAGCATCTGCTGGCAGCCTCCCCAAGGCTGATTATTTACATCAGCTGCAATCCGGCCACTCTGGCGCGCGACCTGAAAGAAATCGTTCAATCCGGGTATAAAGCTAAGCAAGTCAAGCCGATCGATATGTTCCCCCACACCTTCCATGTGGAGACGGTAACTATTCTTAAAAGGCTAAGCTAAGGAGACTAGCCGGAGGGCATCTCATGGTTTTATCCGGATTGTGGCGCTGTCAGGACTCCCCGGGTGAGGTGCCGCTGAGACTTGCAGTCAGGCGGGACGCGGAGATACCGCCTGATGCTATTCAGGAGCTATGTGCATCGGTCGGCTGGACGCGTCGGCAGCCGGCGCTCATTGCCGAGGCTCTGAAGAACAGTGTTGCTGTGGTCAGCATCTGGGACAAAGAGATCTTGGTCGGCTTTGCGCGTGCCACTGGCGACCGCGTCTTCAATGCCACCATCTGGGATGTTGCTGTCAGGCCGAGCTACCAGCGCAAAGGCATCGGGCACCTGGTCATGAAGGAGCTTCTCTGCCAGCTGGATGCTCTGGGTATTCCGCTTGTGACCCTCTTTGCTGATCCTGGGCGCGATCGCTTCTACAAAGAGTTCGGATTCGGCAGCGATCCGCAAGGTGTCTGCGGAATGTTCCGCGAGCGCAGCTGACTTTCGCCATACAGGCGGTTTCGTGGTACATTTTCTCTCTGCCGCCTCCTTTAGCTTTGAGCTGGGCGCCTGGCCAGGCAGAGAAGGCGCGCAGGCTCAATCTGCCTGAAGGAAAGACAGGCAGCAGCTGCCTTTTCTCTGGAGTATCGGGCTTGCAAGCGGGGATGTCATGAAGGTAATACTACAGCACAATGTGGACAAGCTGGGCAGAGCAGGGGACGTTGTTGAGGCTGCGGCAGGCTACTTTCGCAATTACCTGGAGCCGCGCCGGCTGGCTGTAAAGGCCATCGCCGGCACCCTCAAGAAGCGGGAGGAAGATCTGGAGATGCTCAAGCGTAAGGCTGCCGACGCGCATGACCGGGCTGTCGAGCTGGCCAGGTCCATCGACTTCCTGGAGCCCATCCGTATCATTACCCGTGCTGGCGAGACCGGCAAGCTTTATGGACGTGTGACCAATAAAGAGATTGCCGCCGAGCTTGCCAAGCGCCTGAATGTAGATGTCGATAAAAGGGATGTGAAGCCGCAGGTAGAGATTAGCGTGATTGGCGCTTATAGGGTGGAGGTAAAGGTGGCTGCGGAGGTGCGCGGCGAGTTTACCCTGGAGGTAGCGCTCGATGAGACCTCGCCGGTGTTGCCTGTCACTCTGCCAGCTGCCGATGAGAAGCTGGGAGAGAAGTCGGATGAGGATGTAACAGACGGCTTGTCTGCTGCGGTTGCTGGCAAGGAGAAGACAGGCCCTGGCAGAGGCGTCCGTAGAAAAGCCAGGACAGATGCCGGGCTTGAGACAACAGCTGAGGCCCCAGAGAGGAAGAGGGGCCTCAGGGGCAGCAGAATCGACAAGGATGCGGCGACGCCAGGGGAATAGCTGCCGTCAGGATCACTGCTTCATCTCTTCGTCGGCAAACGGCTCTGTTTCAATCAGACCCTCGGCTGTTTGCTTGAGGATTTCGACCTTTCTCTCTGCCTGCTGGAGAAATTGACCGCAGGCGGTGCTGAGCTTAATGCCCCTGTCAAACAGCTCGAGAGCCTGCTCCAGCTTGACCTCACCCTCCAGCTGTGCCACTACTTTCTCCAGCTCGGCGAACTTGGCCTCGAAGTCATTTTTTGTCTGTCGGTTGCCTGCGGTCATTGCTTCTCCTCCCGCTTAAGTCAAAACCAGCTGTCTTCTATATCGGCTACGATCAGGCGGAGCCTGCCGGATGCGAGCAAAGCTTCGATTGCTTCTCCCGGCTCTACATCTGCCGCCCTGCGAACAACGCTGCCGTCCTGGCGTCTGAGTATAGAAAATCCCCGGTTGAGGACATTTAAAGGTCCCAGCGCTTCTAGTTTCTTATGGCTGGCCTGCCAGCGGTGCTTTCGGTCCGATACCAGCGACGATATCTGATTTATGAGCCTCTGACGGCAGGCGGCAACAGCCATCTGCGTGGTCGTTAGCCTGTGCTGGTAGCGCGCGAGCATATTGAGCGGGCTGGCTCTCTCCAGTCTGTGGCGGGCTTCAATGAGCTGGTAGTCGATTGTCGAGATGAGCCTGCGTGTCATGTTCGCCCAGCTTTCGATGAGCTCCGTATGCCCGCGGGCTACCAGCTCTGCTGCTGCCGTCGGGGTTGGTGCTCGTAAATCCGCGACCAGGTCGCAGATGGTGACGTCTGTTTCGTGCCCGACGCCGGATATGGTGGGCAGCTTGCAGGTAGCCACTGCCCGGGCTACCACCTCAGTGTTGAAGGACCAGAGATCTTCTATGGATCCGCCGCCTCTTGCGATTATGACTACATCTACACCAGGTACCTTCTGGATGTTGCCGATTGCCTGCGCAATCTCGCAGGCGCTGCCCTCGCCCTGCACTTTGGAGGGGCTGATTACCAGGTTGATCTGGCGCTGCCGGCGGGAAAGTGTATTAAGGATATCCCGGAGCGCTGCCCCTGCCGGACTGGTGACTACCCCGATTCGCTGCGGCAGGAGCGGTATGGCCCTCTTCCTTGCGGGATCCAGGATTCCCTCGCTCTGCAGGCGTGCCCGCAGCTGCTCGAAGGCCAGCTGCCAGTCGCCGATGCCAACAGGCTCCAGGCAGGAGACCATGAGCTGGTATCCTCCGCGGGGCGGATAGACGCTCAGGCGGCCTGAAGCCACGACCTTGAGGCCGTCCTCAGGATCGAATTTGAGGCGCTGACTGTTTCCCTTGAAGCAGACACAAGGCAAGGTCGCATCTTGATCCTTCAATGAAAAGTACCAGTGCCCGGAAGGATACCTCTTGGCGTTGCTGATCTCCCCTGTAACCGTAACCTGAGTAAAGCTGCCCTCAAGGAGATTGCGTATCTGGACAGTGAGCTCCGATACGGTAAGGACAGTAACTGCTGTATCTTGAAATCTCTGCACCAGGCCTGGTTCTTTCTTGTGGTGACCGGGATGGGATGGTATCTATGCGGCGCGGGCCGCCGGCTATAAATGTGACGTTTAATCTGTCGGGCGGTTCAATTGCTGCCACATTATCCCTGAAATGCGCGCTGACCCTGTTCTTGGCAGGTTGGTTTTGACCAGGCGCCCGCCGTCGGGTTACGTCAGGCAGTCGTGTCCAACTCTCGGTTGCCGAGAGCAGGCAAAATTATGCTCTTTGGAATGAGGTCCGCGCAGGGCTGGCTCGGTTGAGCACTTTGCAGGTGCATATTTAAGTTGACCGCCGTCGATGCTATATATTAGTATGACATACAGATGTCGGGTATATTGAAAAAGGGAGGGTCCAGAGTATGGATCGAACTTTGTTTACGCCTGCGATGATCGAGACATTTTCTGCCTGTCGGCGTGCTTACAAAATCGCTTACGGCAAGGGTGGTCGGGGTGCGCATCCGTCTGCTCTGGCCAAGCGTTTTCTCTTGAAGGCGCTGGCTGATATCAACCGTGGACGGATCACCACGGTGAGCCAACTGCAGAAGTTCATCGGCCACCACTGGCCTGCTGATGCGTTTAGTGCCGAGGATGGTGTGAAGGCATTTCTCTTTGCCTACAAAGCGATTACACAGTACCTTTGCCAACCTTACAAGCCTGAGGGGGCGGCAGTGGTAGGTGTATCTTGGCAGGTGAGAGCAAGGGTGCCATACCAGAGGACATATCTGGAGGACTCTTTTGATCTGATTCTCTGGCACCGCGACAAGTTAAAACTGGAGCTGGTTGATTACCATATCGGGCCGCTCAAAGCGGTGAACCCGGCCTGGCCTTCGGCGACGCTCCTGGTGAAGCAGTTCCTGGCCGCGCGACTTCGTTCCCGCTGGCACTTTGACCAACTGGACGTTACCTTTGTCCGCGTCGGTTCAACCAGATGCGAACCGCGTACTATCTCCTTGGATGACAGGCTGTATCGCTTGCACTGGCCGCAAATCCTCAAGACCATCGACGAGATGAAAATTGATGCTGATTATCCGCACTGCTCGGGCAATCAATGCAGGCGGTGCCAGCTTATCGATCGTGAACGTTTGGCCGGAGTAGTGGAAGAGCCTGCCAACCTCTACCGTACG
>CAYPBX010000124.1:0-397 GCA_964409075.1 uncultured Candidatus Obscuribacterales bacterium | reverse complement strand
TCACCACATCTGGTACTGATAACAGTCGCGGGAATGCCTGCTCGTCCCTGGATTGGGCAGTAGTCAACAGGCGTATAATGCTTAGCGCCTCCTGCCCGTGATGCGGCTGCATCGCCATGCCTGAAAGAGTGGAGCTCGCAAGCTCGGGCTGGTGCTGCCTTTTGAGCGTAGTAGGCGCTTACAATATTACCCTGGCAATGCCCACAGCAATTGATCTTCTTATACATCCCATCGGCGAGCTGGCTACAACGGCAGCGGGCAGGGGTCCTGTGTACGGTCTTGCCATGGGAGATGTGGAGCGCGTTGAGGGAGCAGCGGTTGCTGTGAAGGACAGCACCATTTTCTCTGTTGGCAGTGCGGATGTGGTGCTCAATGAAGTGCAGGTAACAGACAGCAC
>CAYPBX010000123.1:5414-7133 GCA_964409075.1 uncultured Candidatus Obscuribacterales bacterium | reverse complement strand
CCCCCCTTCTCCAGGGTGCCACCAACGGTACGATTGGACCGCAGGCCCAAGAAGCTACGGTTGTTCAGGGCATAAATACTGCAGGAACAGTCAGGGTCAACAACCTGGCCAACCTGGAGGCGCTGCTTAACATCATTGCCAACGGCATGGAGATTCTCGGTATCGCTTGGGGCGGACCGACCATGATCATGGGCTTCATGCACATGGCAGCCGGCACTCACGATGCGATGAAGCGCGTGCTGTTCGGCGCTGCCGGTGTCACCGGCGGACTGGCAACACCCGGTTGCATCAACTGGCTCGTTGCCTCGGCACGCGACGCTAACCTGTTTGCCTGAAACCTACAGAGTTTTCCCCCGCCAACGCCAGCCAGAGACCTCCCGCAAGGGGGGTTTTTGGTATGGGCGGCCTTTGCGCCAGGCTCGAGAAAAAGATCATCGGCTCTCCCTTCCTAAACACTCGGTCTGCACAGTAGAAAGGATCAAACCCGCACGGACAGAACACCTGGGAAGCCCCTTCTCCGGGTGTTGAGGAAGGGCCCCTGGGCCCTTCCTTTTTTTGTATATACGTCAGGCCGCGCCAGCTCCCTGGATGGGACTATCCATTTATAATGGATTCAGAAACAGGGCGGCGGGAGTAAATGAGAATAGGCTATCCTCCTTCAACCAGGCTTTCCGACCTGGAATATGTAGCTTTCGACACGGAGACCACCGGGCTGTCACCAGTTGTAGCTCGACTCCTGGAACTGTCAGGCACCAGATTTCAGCTTTGCGGCTCTCTACAATCACGCACATGCAGCCAGCCGCAGGATTCCAGAATCCTACACTCAGGTAGCGGAGCAGACGACGCAGGTAGTGCGCGGAGCGCCTGTTTAAACTCCTTCTCCAGGCTTATCGATCCAGGAATTCCCATACCAGCCGATGCCACTGCCATCCACGGCATCACCGATGAGATGGTCAACGGACAGCCAGACTTCAAAGAGGCACTTTCCTCCTTCCTTAACTGGATCGAGCCGGACCGTACAGTGCTTGTAGCTCACAACGCACCCTTTGATCTCGCCTTTCTTGAAGTCGCCTTGGTGCGCATGCAACTGCCACCGCCAGCCATTCCGGTGCTCGACACACTTACAATGGCCAGGAGCCTTCTGCCTGGCGCCCCGACTTATAAGCTAAAAGGATTGATCGATTTTCTCGGGCTCAGATCAGGTGAGTTTCACCGCGCGCTGGAAGACAGCCAGCATGTAGCCGGCCTCTTTACAAGACTGCTATCCATGATTCCGCAAACAGAAACCTGGAGCGACCTGACCCGGCTCTTTCCGCCCCTCTTCTTCACAGACAGACGTAAGCAGAGCTTCACGAAAAACACACGGCTAAGGGCGCAATACAACGATCTTGTCGCCGCCATCGCCGACCAGCAGCCTGTTCGCATCACCTACAGAGGCGAACGCACAACCGAACGTATCATTACACCACATGCGGTGCACTGCTGGGGACAGACTTTCTATCTGGAAGCATACTGCCACGGGACAGAATCCACTCGCACCTTCCGCCTCGATCGCATTCTTGAGCATAGCCTGGCAGCCGCGCCTACAAGCACGCAAGGCAGTCAAGAGGGCGACTGAAGCCTTGTACAATCCGATCCCGCAGTGTTAGATTATCGTAATAGACTGAGTTTTTGTAATCTGGCCAGGTGAAGCCCATAAACCACACGATAAACACTCTT
>CAYPBX010000123.1:0-5404 GCA_964409075.1 uncultured Candidatus Obscuribacterales bacterium | reverse complement strand
CTTTTTTTCATGCTCATTCTGGCAGCCTCTGCCTGTACACCAGCGGCCGCATTTTACTTTTTTGGGCTGGACATTAAGTCGCCTGCCAGAGCAAAACAAGAGAGACAACAGGCAGAAGCCGAGGCGCGCCAGGCGAAGAAGCCGCTCAACGGAGGCGCCGTCATGCGGCATACCAAACTCGGTGATGCCTTCTTCCAGCGCAAGGACTACACCAACGCTCTCATCGAGTATCAAGCCGTAGTTAAGGAGGACCCTTACAGCTTCAAGGCCCACTTCATGCTCGGCAAGGTGCTCATGGCGATGTCTGATTACCAGGAAGCGCTGGAGGAGTTCAAGACCGTAGCCAGGCTGCGTCCCCGCAGCAGCGATGCGCACTTCATGGTCGGCGAAGCGCTGAGGATGCTCGGCAATCACGAGGCAGCTTACCGCCAGTACAAGCAAGCGATCAAATGCGACCACAAAAACGCACTTGCCCACGCTTACCTTGGCGACTGCAACAGGTTAAAAACCTGGTACCGGCCGGCTATTGCCGCCTGCAAACGTTCCATCAAGCTGAACTCCAAGCTTGCCGTTGCGCATCTGATACTGGCTGAATGCTATCTCTGCGTAAGGCAGAAGGAGCTTGCGTTTGCCGAGTACAAAAAGGCTATCGAGCTTGACCCTGGGGACCCGACCGCGCATGTAAAGTTCGCCCGCTGCCTGGGACGCCTGGGCGAATGGCAACGCTCCATCTCCGAGCTTTTGGAAGCGACCCGGCTGGATCCAGGCAGCTCCGAAGCTCACCTGGGACTGTCCTGGGCGCTGGCCAGCACCGGCAAGCTAGATCAGGCAGTGACAGAGGCCCGCCAGGCGCTCTCGCTGAGTCCTAACGATGCCAACACCCATTGCAACCTGGCCTGGGTGTACCAGAGCCGCGGCGAGCATCAGCTGGCCGTCAATCACTACCGGCTGGCAATCTCTCTGGATCCAAAGAATGCCGGGCTACGCAAAGCGCTCGGATTCGCATTGAGTGACAACGGGCAACTGAACGAGGCGATCGCAGAGCTGGTGGCCACCGAGAGGATGCTACCCCACGATTATCAGGTAAAGTTGGCTTTGCAATCGCTCATCCAACAACGAAACGCCAAGTAGTTATCGGCTGCTGCCTGGCTTGTCCAGCGGCAGCCCCTGCCTGCACAGCGTACAGTCCCCTGGCGCAAAGGTTATTAACTGTAGCGAAAGCAAGGAGACCAGTGGCACATCGAAGGCCGCTGCCGCTCCGCCCCGATCCACGATGGCAGCAACAGCCACAGGCTCGGCCCCCAGTGATCTTATCAATTCAACAACCTTTTTTGCGGAACCACCGGTGGTGGAGACATCCTCAGCAACCAGAAAGCGTTCACCTGGCTCCATGATCACGCCGCGCCTTATCTCAAAACCATCACCCTCACTTCTGCGCTCCGCAAACACAGCCTTCACTGGTCGCTCCCGGCTCGCCTCCTCGAGGGCACAGGCAAGCAGAAGCTCCCAGTGCACCGCACCTAGTGCCGGACCGACCACAGAGTCGACCTGCAATCCAAGCGCACCGACCCTCTCGACCATCACCCTGGCAAGCATCATGCCGTAACGCGGATACTGGAGTATCTTCTGACACTGCACATACTGATCGCTGTGCATCCCGCTTGAAAGAAGAAAATGCCCTGTACGCCAGGCATCGTGATCCTTTAGAAGTTGTCTCAGTCGATCATCTCCGGACATAACATCTATCTCCTCAAGGAGGCTCTATAAGTTCCCGCCGCCCGTTCCTTAATCCAGTCCATCACACCGGTGAGATCCTCTGGGTACACAAAGAGAATGAGGCTGATTAACATTATGTGCTCGAACATTGGAATGTTCATGGAGTACTCAATTCCAAGGTGCAAGAGCACAAGCCCAGCCAGCACCAGGTATCGTGTCTCCCTGAACCAGATAAGCGTCCAGGCTGCAAACTCGAGCCCAAGGGTGCCCCAGGTAGCAAGTTTAGTGAGCAAGAGATTGTCCGGCACAATCGGAACCGGAAAATGCCAGAATTCCTTGTGTCTGAACACGTAGTACATAGCCGTACCGTCAAACCAGACCGGAGAGACGAACTTGGCCCAGGAGGTCTGCCAGTACACCAGAATGAATTGAAACTGATAAGCAAGTTGCGCCCAGAGGCTGACCTGCGGCAACTCAGCAGATGCAGGCTCATTGCTAAACCGTATTTTGCGTATCCGATCCAGGGAAAGGGCTGCACCGGCTGGAGCGAACATGAGCCAGAAAGCCGCCAGAGTCATGAGCTTGTTGCCGCTGTGCAGCACATAGATATTGCGATGATCAAAGGATACCAGGCACAAATACACAACTATCGAGCTAATCCTGGTAAAAAGACCGACCATCAAACAAAAGGAGGCAATCACAAAGATTGCAAAAACCGCGATTATCCACTCATCTCCTGGTGGCAGCACTGCTAGCAGGTTGATCACCGGCAACCCGAAGACCTTGTGGAGAGTCTGCAGCCTCAGGATTCCCTTGTCGTCGCTGTAACATGTGAGCAGCTCAGGCGCTGCAAGATAACAATACTCGAGCAACAAGAGACCATAGAGAATTCTAAACAGGCCCAGTGGCAGGGGCGACCTTGGCTTGAAAATAAATTCAGTCCACAAATGCCACAGATGACTGACGCTCATTTGAGATCCTCGGCAGTAACATCTCGCATATAGAGCACGGACTGCCCGTCGTCTGCATCCGGCAACGGCTTGCCAAGCCCTTCTTTCGGAGGCGGAATCCTGCTCCAGTGCCTGACCAGGCAGACAGCCACAGGAGGATTGTGCGAATTGTAATTTTGCCTTGCCACATACCTGACTGCATCAGCCCACAAGAAGGAGTTGCGCTCGTCATTGAGAACATCGTGGGCCCACTTGCGATACCGCTCTTTATGCATCTTGGCCAGTATTGGCAGCTTATCCATACGCGGGAACGCCCAGATCTTCTCCGTCCCATCTCTGAAAGTCACAAGGGCTGTCAAATAGTAGTTGACCTTCGTGGGATTATCAAACAGAGACCAACCTTGCCAGAGCCCGAAAAAGTTGATGTAGCCGATGAATGGGCTCAACAAGCGATGGCGGATGAGAGAATTCGGGCAAAGCCAGAGAATGACTCCTGTGAAGTGCCAGACGAGAAATATGGAGATGACTGGAATACGGACTTTCTGCCACATCGATGCTAAGAGAGAGCCGTTTTTGGCCAAACTGAGCCCTTACGTTTGTAGGATCATTCCGGGCGGATTTTAACACGGAAGCTTGAAACACTTTCACAATCTCGCTATAGGCAGCTGTGCTGATCCGGGATTTCTGCCCTCATTCAACATTCGGCATCTTGGACCCTACGGCCTTTGCCATACGCAGGCAAAAAGAGTTGACGCCAGACAACTTCTGTATCAGCCGGCGGCGGGTATTTCAAATAGCAGCACCCTCTTCGGTTAGCGGCAGGCGAAACCAGAAGGTGGAGCCTGCCTTCTCGCGGCTGTCAACTCCTATCTGTCCGCCGTGCTGCTCGATGATTGCTTTGCAGATAGCCAGTCCCAATCCTGTTCCTCCTTTTTTCTTTGCGTCGGCGGCTCTCACCTGCTTGAAGCGCTCAAAGATTGCCTCCAGATGAGAGGCAGGAATACCGCAGCCGCTGTCCTTCACCCTCACCTCTGTAAACCTGCCCAGCTTCTCCATCGACACTTCCACCGTGCTGCCTGCCGGTGAGAATTTTATAGCGTTGGAGAGCAGGTTAATGAGCACCTGCTCAATGCGGTCGACATCAGCACAAACAGTCGCATCTTCTCCGGTCAGAGTTACATCAATGAGCTGCTGGCGCCCGAACTGCCTTACCGCTTCAATTGAGCGCTCCAGGACAGGCGCAAGCTCAATCGTCTCCAGCTCCATGTCGAACTTCCCGGCTTCCAGCTTCTCCACATCGAGAAGGTCGTTGACCAGCCTGATGAGCCGCTGAGCACTGGTCTCGCATGTCTCAATTATCTTCTTGCCGGTTTTATCTAACTGACCGAAAGCGCCCGTATCGAGAAGCGTAAGGGATCCCTGAATGGACGTGAGCGGTGAGCGCAGGTCGTGGCTGACTATGGCAACGAACTCCTGCTTCAGGCGCTCAAGCTCGTGGCGCTCTGTCACATCTTGAATATTGACCACCGTACGCAGGCCTTCTTTGGTCATGACGTTACTTGTAGAGATCTCGGCTGCAAACTCCTCGCCGCTTACCCGCAGCGCCTTTACCTCGACCAGCTCTCTCCACGATCTTTTGTGCAGCTGAGCGAGATAGGTAGCAGCATTGGTCATAGGAGGCAGTTTGAACAGCTGTCCAAAAGATCTGCCTTCGAGCTTCTCGCCGTTGAAGCCGAATATTTCGCACAGAGCAGGGTTGCCCGAGACTATAACTCCCTCCTCGTTTACGGAGAGAAGCCCTATCGGCATATGTTCGATGATTGTGCGGATGCGCTCTTCGCTCAATTTGATTGTCTCCAGGAAGGCTTTCTCCTTGGTTTTGGCTTCGGCCAGAGCATCAGCCATCTGGTGGAAGACGACATCCAGATCGGTGAGCTCGTCGCTGCCGGAGATCACCGGATTAAGCTCTTTCTCCTCTGTCAGCCGTCCCGTGTTGTCCATCAACACTGCCAGGCGACTGGTTATGCTGCGGCTGAAAAATACCGCAAGCAGAATCGAGATTAACAGGCTGACGATGACGCCAGCTACGAGCCATTTGACGACCAGGCTGGCGAAGCGCAAATGCGTAGCCTTGTGCAGATCCTTCTCCTTCTGCACGAAGCTATGGATATCCCGGATAAGCTCCTTTGTCATATTCTCATAGCCTTTTCTCAGCTCCACCGATTGCAGAAGCTCGGATGTCCTGCCCTTTTCATCCAGGGAGTCTCTGAACTCCACAAGCACAGTCAACGGGCCGTTACCGGACTTCTCCAGTTGATCGATTGTTCTCAAGCGCTCGGATTCTCTGCCCGATAGCTCGCGCAGGCTCCTGTAGAGCTCGGGAATCTTGCGAAACGTCTCATCGCAGTGCTGGCTGGCAACTTTGTTGCCTGTAAGTCCGTAGGCAAGCACAGCGCTGCTTGCGTCGAAGAAAGCTTTCTCCAGTCCCTGTGCGGCAGCGATTATCTGTTTGGTGCGCTCTTGCTGAGCTGCTTCTGCGGCTGCCTGATGGTGCAGCCAGGTGAGCACGGCTACAAAAAATATCTCGAAGACAAGCGGCACCGAGATAAGTATCAATCCCTTATGAGATAGTCTCAGGTTAAGCTGCATAATTCAAGCCGTAGTATAAAGCTAAGATCTGGGACTGGGGTGTCCCCCATTTTGTAGACAACTGAATTGCTACGAAGCTGTCAACAGGG
>CAYPBX010000122.1:821-7163 GCA_964409075.1 uncultured Candidatus Obscuribacterales bacterium | reverse complement strand
TCTTGCGTTGAGATGGAATGATTGCCTCTCCTCAAGCTCTGGAACAATATAGTGGTAGTTGGTATCGAACCACTTGGTCATCTCCATGGCCGGACGGGAGGCAGATGCGCTGCCAGGCGCAGACCCTCTAGCCATCAAGAAATAAGTCTCCAGATCCGCCTGGGCTGTCGATTGAAAACGCTCGGGAATTGCGCCAGCCATGAAGGCTGTATCAAGCACGTGGTCATAAAGCGAGAAGTCATTGGAGGGTATGTGGTCCAGACCAGCTTCCTTCTGCAGCTGCCAGCTCTGCCTGCGCAGCTCGCGCGCAACACCAAGGAGATGATCGCCATTTGCTTTGCCGCTCCAATAGGCCTCGAGAGCCTTCTTCAGCTCCCGGCGCGGTCCTATTCTTGGGAAACCCAGATTTGAAGATAAAACCATGCTCTGGCAACCTGTTATCAACGGTGAGGCACAATTCTAATCGGCAAGGCAGGGAAAACCTCCTGCCTAAGCCTGCCTGATTCTTGCAAGTTATGGAATGAATTATAGAAGACCTGCCCTGATTGCGGACAGCCGGTGGCCAGCAATCTCAGCAGCTAACATTATTATATAGAATGCAGCTAAACATTCTGTTTTCAACAGCTGCCCTTAACGTCTCCTTAGCCCAGCGGCTACGACCATGTACGCACAGCACCGGTCTGCAGGAAAGGAGGCAGGCAAGACTCGTGTATTTCCAGGTTCTGGAGACCATCGAGAAGGTCCTGGGAGCCAACAATACAGCAGCAGCCAATACACGCGTAAGGCTGGCGCAAATACTGACAGAGACTAAGTTCGGCACCTGGCACTGAGAGTAAAGAGAGTTTAATCTCGTCTCTGGGCTACCAGCAGCCCCTGAAGCCGCCGCGTCTTACTACGTTACCGAGAACCGAGCCGACGATTCCCTGCCAGAGCGGCTGGCGCTGGTAGTGCTGATACCCGCCACGCTGTCCCCAGGGATAGTTTCCACGGCTGTGTTGCCCAGGTCGCCAGTACTGGTAATCACCATCGTAATAGCCCCGCTGTCCATAGCGCCCCTGCTGCCGCCAGTATGAATAGGGATCGCGGTAATCTTGCTGGTAGCGGTCACTCCCGCGCCCCTGCTGTCTCCACCAGCAGTAATCATCATCACAATCGTAATCATAGCGCCTTCCGTCATCGGAGCCGCTGTAACGCCCTTGTTGCCTCCAGTAGGAATATGGATCTCGGTAGTCTTGCTGGTAGCGGTCGCTGTACCCGCCCTGTTGCCTCCAGTAGGAGTATGGATCGCGGTAATCCGGCTGATACTGCGGACTGTAGCGTCCCTGTTGCCTCCAGTATGAATATGGGTCCCGGTAATCTTGCTGGTAGCGGTCGCTGTAACGCCCCTGTTGTCTCCAGTAGGAGTAAGGGTCCTGTCGCCCGTATTCCCAGCGCTCCTGATCGCTGAAACGTCCCGGTTCCCTCCAGTATTGGTAATCATCGTCGTCTAAGCAATCACGCTGGCCGTAGCGACCCTGTTGCCTCCAGTAAGAGTAAGGGTCCTGTCGCAGTTGATAGATGGACGGGTGCCGGTAATCGTAGCTCCGACCACCGCCCCCGTAACAATGCGAATCCTGACGCCAGTAAGAGCGCTGCGGGTAGTAGCCGCCGCCGTAGTACGGGTATCCACCATTGCCAAGGGAGATGTGGAAACGCCCCGTGTTTATATTGAGCCCGAAGCCAGACCTGCCTCGCCCGCCAAAGGATATCCCACGGGTTCGCTCGACAACGGCATCATCGCCGACGCCAGGCTGCCATGCTACGGCATCTCGACTGAGATCTCCGCCAGCGCCGCTGTAGGCGGTCTCGTAAAACCTGGAGACCTCTGCGTTTGATATTCTGCGAGAGTCACTTGTAGGACGTTCCGTTAAATGGTCCATGCCTCACCGAGCGGTTGTTCCTGAGCCTGTCGTAGCCAGCGCGTAAAGCGAAGTCTCCCGACCACGATTGAATATATACAGCTGGACCGGAAATTGGCAACAGCGCCCACCCGGTTTCTCCCACGGTTTTTGGCCAGGATTAATGTTCCAGCAATCTTATAACAATGAGACAGCGCTTTACCGTCAGGCAGGACCCATCGCGTCAATGGTCACCGGAGCCTGTTGTAGTCAGGGCCGGGCGGCTTCCATGAGGCTCTGAACCTGCTCGCAGACTATCTTGTGCTGCTCGTGAGGTGTAGCCTCTTCAGGCAGAGCGTTGAAGTTGAACTCGAACACCATCGCCTCGTATTCACGAATGAGACTGTCCTGAAACGCCGGATTGGCGTCGATCAAATCGCCAGCCCGGGCACTTTCGCCAGGACGCTCGCCTGATGCTAGACGAAAATAGAAAGTGCAATCCGGTCGGATGGCAAAACTGTACAGGTGGCGCAACCACTGCCTGTCCACTCCCATAAGAGCGTCACGGGCAAAGGCAGCAAAGCAGTACTGGTCGGCCAGCACTACCAGCCCGGATTTGAGCGCCGGTACAATCATGCCCTCCTGCCGGGCAGCAAAATCGGTCGCATGCAGGATGCTGAAGGACAGAGGCAAAATACCGTCTGACCCGCCGGTAAGCAAGGGGCTCTTCTGTCCTGTCCTTGTTGGACTCCAGTCCGACAGGACAACGGCAACACGCCTGGACTCCAGCCAGTCCTTCAGGAGGCGTGCCTGCAGCGACTTAGTAGAGCCTTCCAGCCCTTCGGCAACAATCAGCTTGCCAGGATAGGGGTGTGACTGATACAGAGTCATGTTCCCGCGAGAATTGCCATCCGCAAGGCAGTGGATCCTCAGGCACACATAAGAATTCAACCATCGATAAGCGACTTTGCATAGTGGCTTTCTGTGACTGCTCAGGACCAGCCGGTATCATCGAAAGCAAAACGTCCAGCTGAAAAACCGGCCCGGCCTCAGTAAATTTTTCGCCTGGTCAGGCTGGCTTTGAGATTCAAATCGGAGAGGACCGGCTCGAGAAACTTACGGTGAAACTCTCTTACCAAGAAATCATTATCGGATCTCGAGATCGGTTTCTGGGAATCCCTTATGCCTGAGTCTCTCAAATACATGACGAACCGGTCGCTTGGACGGCTGTGAAAGCGGATATAGCCTACCTTTCCGTTGTCAGCCGTGTACGTGAACTCCCATTCACGCTCGCCTGCCATCTTCTTTTTGTCGGGACTGGCAACAAGCTCCCAGGAAGAGTCCAACGAGGAGCCGAGACGATGAATGAGCAGCTCCAGACTCCTGTGGGAGCCGAAGACATAGAGGTTCAGATAGTCGGTAGCCATCAACAGCAGTTATCCTCCCTACCAGTCAGAAGCGCAGTAAACCGACCCGAGAGACAGGCCGTGCTCGCAATGGATCGAGATGAGCTTGGCACTACCGCAGGAGCCGCAAGCCAGATGCCCATCCCGGTGGCTGGTTGCCCCTTTTTGAATCTGCATAGCTGCATACTTACGCAAGTATTATAACATTTTTCTGCATCGCCAGTCAAATTCCGCTTGGCTTACAAGAAAGCCGCCACCATTACCGGTTGCCTGGGCAGTATGCTGACTCAGCCAGAAGTTAGCCTGCATGCTCCCACACAACTGCTTCCCGTAATATCCTGCTAATATATCTAGGTGCCGCAAGGCAGATAAAGAGTAAGAGATTAGGAGTGGCAGTTGGTACAGATCAGGATTGGAGACGGGGAAAGCATAGAGCTGGCACTGAAGCGCTTCAGAAAAAAGGTGCAAAAAGCCGGTATTCTGGCTGACTACAAGCGTAGAAAATTTTTCGAGGCTCCCAGCGAGAAGCGAAAGCGTAAAGCGGCTGCAGCCAACAAGAGACGCCGCCGGCGAACCTTCGATTGAGCTTCTTATGCGCGGAAAACACTTAAGGTTAGCTCGGCTGCTCTCAGGATTCCCCCTGTCCAAAGGCATTTTAAGAGGTTAACAGTATGACTGTATGGATGAGATTTCCGCCTCTTGCTGCTCTGTTGATGGTGGTACTCATTACGGTGGCAACTGTGCACAGGGCCCGTGGACAAGATGGCGCTGAATCTGGTACTCCCGACAGTGTGAATGTCGAGACGTCTGGCCTTGAGGAGAAGCCGGCGTCGACCGCCGGCACCGAGGAACTGCTCGTAGAGGAGCGGCAGGCCCTCTACAAGAAGATCATGGAGGCCAAAGAGGCGGGAGTAGGCATCAGCTCCTACATGCTGTACTTTCAAACGATTGAAGAGAAGGCAAAGGCAGGAATCGATCCAGCCGGTGTCAGCAAGATGATCGGGCGCCTCTCCTTAGGCCTGGATGAGCAGCTGCAGAGAAAGGAGTACTTGAAGAGCCAGAAGCCTCAGGCGGCAGTATCAAACCTGGACGGAGGCGGTAACCTGCCGATTGAGTCGCTCAAGGAACGATTCGGCGACCGTTTGCCGAAGATGATCTCCGACCCGGCTGTTCAGGAGAAGCTCAAGGAGAGCCCGATCTTGAAAGATCCTGCCAAGCGTGACGCCCTGCGCAAACGCCTGGAAGAGAGATTCGGCGGGCAGCTCCCGGATCTGTCCGGCTCTGATGCCGAGACAGTACGCAAACTGAAGGAGAAGGTTGGCGGCCAGCTACCCGCCAACCTGGATGACCCTCAGTTGAGGCAAAGACTGAAGGAGAGCGGCTTCAGCTTTTAGCCGCTAAAATTCAAAGCAGTCGGGTTTTAGGCCAACCTGCAGCTTGACATTCTTCCAGATGGTCCTGGAAAACGGCTTTCCTTGCCGGAAAAGATGCCACTCTACCGGTAGATTTGTGCGCGCGTCAACCAGGATTTTCTGCGTCACCGCATCAAGGTCCGGGTCTTCTATGGTCAGGACGTGCACCAGGCCCGGGTGGGTGTCGATTGTACCGGGTCTTTTGCTAACGCGTGCCCTGTGACCAGATTCCAGGAGAGCCTTAAGATCCGTCAGCAACGTTTGGAAATCAACCTCAAGCATGGAAAAGCCATTGGCTGAGCGTATAAGCTTCGAGTCCCTGGAAAGCCGGAGTTTAACGTGCTTGAGCAATCCGCCGCCGCGAGCGCGCACGGAACCGTCAACACCGACTACAAGCACGGAGCCTCTCTTGAAACCGCCTTCGGTCACCTCCACGCGTATCAGCCCCGGCTTCTTATAGAAAAACCTGCCGCCCTGCCTGACAGCTTTTCCGTCCCCGTACGCTTCAATTCTCGCCTCGAAGCTATAATCGTCCGCTGAGCTTGCCGCATCATGCATGGCTGAGACAAGGTCAAAACCTCTTTTGGTATCGGGCTGCTCTCGATCAGCCGCTGTGATTGCGGCAGCACCGGCGCGTTCGGGCAGAGCAAAGCAAGGCGTCAGAGCAACGATCGTCAGACAGGCAAGGCAGAGCACCCTACCGGCCCTCAGATATTGGCTGCTTCTGACTCTATCCCACATCGCCGTTCCATAATCTGCCTCTACCTTATTATCTGCAGGTTCTCTTGCACCACGCAAGGCTCTGTGAGGGTAAGAGAGACCAGTCCCCTGATGAGAGCGACTATCTTTTCAGCCTCATCCTTGCCCAGGCACTCCCACTCCAGGGCAGACCCATCTCCACCACTGTCCTTTAGATTCTTGACCAGACCCTGGAGCTCCTCGGTCAGCTTGCCTTCTTTCCAGAGCTCCTCGAGGCGGTCATATAGCCTGTGGGCAGATCTGGCTGCGAGCTGATCGCAGATGAGATGCGCCGCCCTCGCCGCCATAATGCCGCAGGCATTCCAGGCGCCGGCCGCCAGGCACAGCTCCGCCTCAACAAGAGCAGCGCCGACCTGAGGCGGAATCTTGCCGTCGGCATGCTCGGCGGTCGAACGGTTGGGAAACTGATGCACCACGGCGGCAGGAACGTTTACTTCGAGCTCACCTACTGTTTTTGTGGCTTTCTGCCTGAAGAGGAGATAGGTGTGCAGCCCGCATGACTCGCAAGCATAAAGCAGATGACGATAGCTGACGTCAATCTGAAGGGTTGTAGCGCCCAGGCATACCCGAAAGCCGGAGATGGTCATGCCGGATAACCCTTTTGCTGCCGGTAGAAGCCTGTGTCGAGCGCCCAGCGCCGGGCAGTGAGGACAGTCGAACTCTTCAATCTCGCAGCCGGAGACTGCCATCTACCCCTCCTGGCGGACCGGTCGGCAGGACAAGCATCGCCTTCGACCGCTTTGCTATCCAAGTCATACCCAGCGCCCTTCTTTCCTACCGTATATTTACGCGATTTTGTCAATAGTCGCGCCAGCCTCAGCCAGTTATGCTTCTAACATAAGCCGGGAAGTGATAAGCAATTCTCACCGGCAACAATCCCAGGTTTGT
>CAYPBX010000122.1:0-811 GCA_964409075.1 uncultured Candidatus Obscuribacterales bacterium | reverse complement strand
CGGCGTAGACGGACCGTGACCCGTATCACGCCGCTCCAATTAACAGGAGTCTGATTATGTTCCTCCCTGTCAACGACCAAGAGACGTTCCCCGGAGAAAAGAAGGAAGCAACCAACAAGACACTGAGCTGGTGGCGCTGCCGCTTTTGTGGAAGCAGGAAGATTCTCTCAGGAAGATTTTGTGTTAGTTGCCATTATCCGATCCTCAAGAATACTTCCGATTCCTTACTCGCCAGCAAAACCGTTTGTTCCCGCCACTCGGGGAACCAATTTGCAGCAACCTCTTTCAAAGCTGTCTTTCGCGGAATCAAATTCAAGCGGTTGATATACAGAGCCTTCATGCTTACCCTCATGGTAGTAATCTCTCTGACTCTTTACTACCTGGGCTGTATAAGTCCAATCAAGGACTCTCTCACGTCAGGTACCAAACTGTTGATATCCCTGCAAATGGCTAAATCCACCTGAATGAGCTGCAATAGCTAGCACCTCAATTGGATCTTGCCTCGTCTTTCAGCTATAAGCATCAAAGATCCAGCAAGACCGCCTTATGGTCTTAAAGAGCAGACCGGCGACCAGATGCAGCCACTACTGGCGCGGTACGCACTTCCGCCCATTTCATCTTGAGCGATACATATCTAGAATTGGCTGTATCAGCTGTAAGTCTCAAGCACAAGGCTGCCCTGGACTGTTGAGCAAGAGCGCGGCTGGTTGAATGTTCCGCTGTACGGTCTGAACATTGCAAGCCAAAGGGCAGCCGTGTCACGGATTAGGACCCAGAGAAAGGGGGTAAGAGAAAATGGTGTTGAGCCAAG
>CAYPBX010000121.1:0-7299 GCA_964409075.1 uncultured Candidatus Obscuribacterales bacterium | reverse complement strand
AGCCAGTCTGCCTCCTGAACAACTGACCGTCGAAAGGTTGGCAGACAGTATTCCAGACCATGCTCCTGAAAAGCGCAGGCCAGGCGATCGATCTCGCTGTCCGCCAGGGTTGCAGCCGGATGGACCGCCTGCACGCGCACAAGACCACCACCTGCTTCCTTCACCTCGCAGCCGCTGAAACCCATGTGCATGACCAGCCAGCAGGCCAGATCCTCGTCATTGAGGCTGACATCAAACTCGAGCGCTGCCCACGATCTTCTGGCCATATTACAGGAAGATGTTGCCTCAAACGCCCCGGGCCAAGGAGATGCTGGAGGACTGCAGGACCCTGGTGACAGAACTGCCATCCTCGTTAAGGATTGACCGACCGCATTTACTGAAAAGTCATGCCGAAGGAGGGACTTGAACCCACACGGTGTTGCCACCGGCTGATTTTGAGTCAGCTGCGTCTGCCAATTTCGCCACTTCGGCGCGCGACCACAAAAGGCGAGTTCCATTCTACACTAAGTATCGAGCCGGCTGAGAAAGGCGCTTGCCGGCATTCCCCATCTCAAGCAATCGCCTGCCCATGGAAAAATGCATCGAAAAATCCGTTGCCTGATCTCCAGCTTCGACCGTTTTGGGCAGCTGGAAGCGAATATAACCGAGCCGGTAGTTGATGCACTTCCTGAGATTATCTGCAGCAACAGCGCCGGTTTAGAAGCACAGGTTCAAAAGCTGACCCTGCGCTCCTGCTGCTTCGAATCGTGGAGCCAGCTTGTAAGGGTCCTGAGGTCAAAGCCCGCCCCGGAGCTTGTTGTGCTCACCGGGCTTGCCGAGAAGCGTGATGAGATTTGCCTGGAGCGCTTTGCGCTCAATATTCGCGACTACCGCATAGCCGATAACAGCGGGC
The DNA here is from genome assembly GCA_964409075.1 of uncultured Candidatus Obscuribacterales bacterium. Lineage (GTDB taxonomy): Bacteria > Cyanobacteriota > Vampirovibrionia > Obscuribacterales > Obscuribacteraceae > CAYPBX01. The sequence continues at coordinate 6,407 of CAYPBX010000121.1, read as the reverse complement.
ACAGATGGGAGGGAGAGCCGATAGAGGCGGGCGGCCCGGAGGCGGTGCGTACCAAGATCCCCCTGGCGCTGATAAGAGACCGCCTCACCACCTGCGGGATAGCTTGCGCGATCTCCAATTTTGCCGGCTCCTTTGTCTGCAACGAAGCATATTACCGGACATTGCGGCACTTAGACGGTAGCGCGACAAAAAACGCAGCCCTTTTCGTGCACCTGCCCACAGCAGCCAGCTATGCCCTTGCGGCCTGGCGCCAGGGGCTGGCAGACGAGCGGGCAGGCGTTCCGCCGGGCGAGCCGGAGCAGACAGTCGCTGTCTTTGTCAGAGCGCTGACAGAGATTGTCGCCGTATCATGCCAATGGCTGGTCGCCCCTGGGGTAATTACCAGGCAGGAGCCCTCCTAAAACGCGTTTCATAGCCCTGTGCCGGGGGAATACAATGTAAGGCAGAGGGCATCCATAATAATAAGCATGTGACCTGACAAGGATAGAGCATCATGGCAGGCAATTACGACAACATCCCTTTGTTCGGCAGGGAATCTCCCTTCCGCAGCAAGCTCGATCAGGTTCGCGGCCAGCGAACTACCGGACTTCACTCCACGGTGCGCATTGCGCCCCAACAGACGACGGAACTTTCCAACCCACTCCAGCGCCTCCAGGCGCCAGGCGCTGCCGCCGGGACCAGCGGCAGCGACGAGATGGAAAGGCTTGCTCTTTATGACGCCCTGACAGAGTTGAATAACCACCGGACCTTCATGCGCGAGCTCAAATATGAGCTGAAAAGAGGACAGCGGTACAAGCGCCCGGTAGCCATCGCCATGATCTGCATCGATGGTTTCCAGGAGTTGAAGAGCCAGTGGAATCAGCAGGCAGCCGAGAATGTGCTCAAAGCAGTCGCTGGATTAGTCAGATCTGTGATCAGAGAGGTCGACAGGCCGGCCCGATACAGCGCCGACGAGCTGGCGGTTATCTTTCCCGAGACAAATGCAGCCGGTGTTAACGTGGTTGCTGAAAGAATCAGGCAGAGGATTCGCAGTGAGGCGATCAACCAGGGCTGGCAGCAGATAAATTTGACGGCAAGCATCGGTGTCGCCTCCTTCCCAGCACATGCAAGGGAGCACGACGAACTCATCGCCCGCGCCGCACAGGCGCTAGAATTCGCCACGCAGCGCGGCGGCGACAGGACATGCAGCACGTAATCTCATAGCCTGCAAAAATGCCAACGACAATCGCTGCCGACCGCCGGCAAAAGCTTACTGAGCTGCCGCGGTAAAGCCCAGCTGTTTGGCCTTGGCCGCATCCTTGTCGGCAAGACCGGTTTTGCCGAGCTTGTCGTACGCATAAGCCCGGTTCTCGTAGGCCATGGCAAAATCAGGCTTCAGCTGAATAGCCCGGGTTAAATCAGCGACAGCCTGATTGTACTGCCCGATCTGCGCGTAGGCAGCCGCCCTGTTGTTCAACACCTCCGGGTCGTCTGCTTTCGTCTTCAGGCAGCGGCTGTAATCTCCTATAGCCTTGCGGTAGTCCCCCAGGTAGCTCAAAGCATCGGCTCTGTACTGGTAATTCAGCATATTGTCCGGTTCCAGCTGAATGGCCTTTTCAATAAACTGCAGCGCTGTCTTATGCCGCCCCAGCCGTATGAGCACAAATGCCCGCCCTGTATATGCTTTGGCATATCTGGGATCAACGACATTAGCCTCCTCATACAGTGCCAGCGCGCCTCTATAGTTGCCTGCCTCTACGAGTCCGGCAGCCTCCTCAAAGGCATGCTGGGCACGCGAGGCGCAGGAGCCCAGAAGAATCAAAGATAAGAGACAGATCGATAAGGTAACGCTTACGTTTTTCATTGTGGTGCTTCTTTTATCGGCTGTTTAGTCGCCTGTCAAGAAGGATTATCACCTTTTATCTGTACAATTTCACGAATCGACGCCTGCTGTCAAGCCGGCCTGCCGCATCGACACTCAGACCATCCCGGCTTCAGGCAGGCGATTGCCAGCCGGCGGCACCGGGTAAATCCTCTCTTGGGGATTTTGGTAATCTGCGAGTACTGCCTTTGCCGCCATGAGCAGCAATAGAAACGGAAACGGAGAGCCACCGCCTTCTCATCTGCCTGAGACATTAGACGACCGCTTCCGAATTATCGGCCAGCTGGGCGCGGGCAGCTCCAGCACGGTCTACAAAGCCGAACAACTGCTCACAAAGAAAGTCGTGGCGCTCAAACTGTTGCACGGGCAGATGAGCCGGGACGAAAAGCAAAGCGAGCGCTTCCGCCGCGAAGCCAGAGTGCTTGCAGCTGTTGAGCATCCAGGAGTGGTCCAGGTATTTGATCTCGACACTCTAAGCGATGGGCGCCCGTTTCTTGTCATGGAGTATCTCTCGGGTCTCACGTTAGCTGAGCTGATTAAAAAAGAGGGCGCCCTGGCGCCCGAGCGCGCAGTAGACATCTTCAAGCAGATCCTGGCAGCGCTTCAAGCACTCCACAACCAGGGCATCATACACAGAGACCTCAAACCCAGCAACGTCTTCATTACAGGCTCAGCAACCCTCAAACTCCTGGATTTTGGCATTGCTAAGATCCTGCAGGCAGAAGGAACTTATCAGCAATTGACGCAAACCGGCGAGGCGATAGGCAGCCCTGCCTACATGAGCCCTGAGCATTTCTCAGGCAAGGACGTGGATGCCCGATCAGACATCTATTCAATGGGCTGCCTGATGTACGAGGCTCTTACCGGCAGGCAAGCCTTCCAAGCCGACAGCCCCGCACAAGTCATCCAGAAACAGATAGATGAAGCGCCTCCGCCGATGCGATTGGAGATAGACAATCCTTCAGTTGCAGCAAAACTCGAGAGGATCGTATTCCAGGCGCTGGCTAAGAATCCTCGCCAGCGCTACCAGACGGCTGCCCAGATGCAGGCAGAGCTAAACACCGTCTTCCAGCCCGGCGGGATAGGCATTCCTGCAAGACTCGCCTCCGCCCTCCACCTCTTCCAGTTGAGGAGCAGCCCCGCCAGGAAGCGCCATGCTGTTACCTGGAGTCTCATCCTGGCTGTAGCTATGCTTGCAGCCATTACCGCTGTGGCAATCTATTGGTCAAGCAAAGTAGAGCCACCCACCTGGGACCTGGCCCGCGCAGAGGAGGTTGCTGGCCCGGACTGGCCTCTAGTCAGACTCAGCAATCAAAGTTTTGAGACAAGAAAGAAGGTGCTTTTGAGCGACAACGCAGTTGAGAAGTGGACAAGAACACTGCAAAATCAGACCCAAGCAGATGAGCCGGGCAGTGACAGCAAAAAACTACTGAAACTCTTCCTGGAGACAGCTGACGAGGCAGCAGCAAGGAGACTGTATCAGGAGGCCATCAAGTGCTACGGGAAGGTGGTTGACATGATGCAGCTTCAAAGCGATGGCGTAACCTATGACTTGCTCCAGGCATACCTCAGGCTCGCCGAGTGCTACTACCGCTCCGGACAGCTGGATGCTGCAGAGATTTATTTCCTGCGAGTGGCTCATCTGGAGCTCCAATGGCGGGAACATCTGGATGTGCGTGACCAGGACCAGCTGATGGAAGACGTCTGGCAAGACAACTTGACCTGGACACTCATAAGAATCGCCGAGATCCAGGACAGCAAGGGCAACACCGCCGAGGCCGCTGCCTTCTTTGACTACGCAAGAACCCTGTCCTGGAAGGGCAGCTTCGGCAAACTGCCCAATGACGAGGTGGTACGAGAGCGTAAGCATGGCTTATATGCGCTGGCCACGGCCAGAGCAGGCGACCTCAATATGCAAGCAAAAGACTATCGCTGCGCAGCACATGCTTACGACCAGGCGCGCACGGCCTGGAAGAGGCTCGATAGGAAAGGCAACAAGAACAAGGTCATAGCGATGATACTGAAGGCAGTGGCCAAGGAGAAGCAAGGCAGCTACAAAGCAGCCGAGAAGTTGTATGACATTGCAGCTCCTCACGTCTCGCGCTCCTTCGGAGCCAACAGCAAAGAGAGCGCCTTTGTCCTCAGCCGGCGCCAGAATCTCTTGCTGCGCCTTCACGGACTGTTTCAAATTCACAAAGAGAAGCAGCTGCCAGCGCCTTCCTCAACCCGAAAGACTCCTCCACAACCTGAAGCAGGCGCAGGCGCTAACTTAAAGGAATGGGCCCCACATCACCTGAGCGAATGAGGAGAGTAAAGGAATCCATTGAAAAATCTGGACCGGTAGCAGCAAATCCTCAAGTGGTGCTACTAATTCGAGATAGCGTTCATGCTGAACCCCCGAGGCGACAATTTGACTCCAGACAGGGACTACCTTAGCCCACTGTATACAGTCAGGCACTGCACACGGTGGCAGATTCATAACCGAGATAGAGGCTCAAAGCATCAATCAATTTATGCTTCTGCCCTGCTGGTTGTCTGCCTGCTGCTCTCCAATCATTCCCAGGCAAACTCCTCGCGCGCATACGAAGAAGAGCTCAAGCTTCTCAGCAAATTGAAAGATCCTGATATACAGGATACAGGAATCCTTGCAAGCCAGATTGCCGAGTTATACAGCAAGGCTGGAAATTTGGAAAAAGCAAATACTTTCGCTGACCGAAGTCGATCCCTGCTCAAATCACACCCCCACTTCCTCAAAGAGCTCGATTTCAATCTAGCCAGTCTACTGACTAATCAGGCCGGATATTTTAGGCGCGACGGACAGATGGACGAAGCGTACCACAGGGCAAAATCTGCGAGTGTTCTTCTGACACGACAACTAGACACGCCCCATAAGGAAGATGCTCTCAATCAGCTCAACGATCTGATGAATTTTCTCAAAGAGGCTCCCGATGACCAGAAGCTACTCAGCTTAGCCGCAGCGAATTGTCGAACACTTATCCAGCACCGCGACCCGAGATACCGCGACAATTATCAATATCTACTGGCTTTAGTCGATATTGAAAGAAGACGCTGGAACTTTGCAGAAGCAGAGCGCCTGCTCTCGCAAGCTGAGCGTATACTTGTACGACAAGGGCGCAGGAATGACCTGCCGGACTTGCTCACCAATAAAAAATCACTTTACCGTGAACAGCGCGATCCCGCTCGACTGCTTACCCTTGCCAGGCAGTGCGCGCAGTTGGAGCAGAAGCTGGGATATTTTCCCTCAAATAATTTAGCAGTGTTGCTTGAAACTCGAGCAGAATGTTATCGACAGCTGAAAAAGTTCGAGGGCTCTGCCGATGTGTACTGGCGAGCAATAGAGATTCGCGAGCAGATGCCGCCAGGAGAACCAAACAACCTATCGATCGTGGTGGCTTCGCTAAACTGCATATTAGACTGCTACGACAAGCTAAACAAAACACCGCAAGAAGTGCTTCCCGTGTGGCAGAAGATGATTGAGGTATGGGAGAGGCTTGCCGCGCAAGAAGGGCAGAAGCCGGTACCGGCATATAAATACTGGCAATTCGCCGGCGTTCTTTTGCGAAACGATCGCAAGGCTGAAGCTGCGGCTATGTACAAGAAATATCTCAGACTGGCGAGACGAGATGACCATGCGCTGAGAGACTCCAATCGAGCACACGCTCTCTATAATTTAGCTACCATTGCCAGAAGCAATAAAGACAACGCCACGGTCGAGAAATACTTTCAATCTGCTCTTGCCATAGCAGAGCAAAGCCAGATCCCTTTGCAGGCCCACATAAAACAGATGCTTCTCGCCTATCCGCACCTGTTAGAGTCACAGGGCCGCAAACATGATGCTGCACGTATCAGAGCACGAATTGAGCAGTTGCGGTTTGTCGACCAGTTGGACAAGAAGGATAGCACCAAAGACACCCGCGACTTGCCGCAGGAATAGGACGCTCGCTCTGGCCTGGCCTGCCTTTAGTAGGGACAATGCGCCATCCACCTGAATTGTATGCGTCCGATGAACCCTATCGGCAAGCGTTGTAAGCCAACTATGTATATCATGACAATTCCCATTGTCAATAGAGACTGGGATGTTGATCATTCCCCGCCCGTGGATAACCGTACAATAAAGCCCTACTTCCAGAGTCATCCAGGAGCGATCGGGCGTCATGAAATACATTCTCAGCATAGACCAGGGCACCACCAGCTGCAGGGCCATCCTCCTCGACAAGCAAGGGCAAACTAAGAGCACAGGACAAAGAGAGTTCCGCCAGCACTTTCCCAAACCGGGCTGGGTGGAGCATGATCCCGAAGAGATCATCGGGGTTCAAGTGGCTTGCATAAAGGATGCCGTCAACCAGGCGGGCATCAAACCCAATGAGATAGCCTGCGTTGGTATCACCAACCAGCGTGAAACCACGGTTGTTTGGGATAGACAGACAGGCCAGCCTGTTTATCCTGCAATTGTCTGGCAGTGCAGAAGAACCCAGAAAGTAGCCGAAGATCTTAAGGTCAATTGGCCCATTTTCAGAGAAAGGAC
>CAYPBX010000120.1:0-7304 GCA_964409075.1 uncultured Candidatus Obscuribacterales bacterium | reverse complement strand
GTGTTGATAGATACGGACGAGGCGACGGCCGATCTCCTTAACACCCGCTTTCGAGAATCCAATGCTGGCTAACTGGATGCTTAGATCGGCTTCCACAAGAAAGATGGAAGGCACGTTGGTTAACCCGTAGGCGACCGTTTGCGCAAGCTTGCTGTCGGTAAGGATTGGGAAGGTAATCTCATAGGTGCGGGCGAAAGCGAGAGTCTCCTCAACATCGTCTTGAGAAATGCCCCAGATTGGCAGGTCCGGGTGCATCCTGGCAAGCCGCTCCAGGTATGGAAAAGCCAGCTGGCAGACAGGACAGCTGGCTTTGTAGAATGCCAGCACAGCTATTCTTGCCGATTTTAGCTTCTCCTCAAGGTTGAATCGAGCGCCGTCGACCGCAAGCAATGTGAATGCCGGTGCTTTTGTTCCTTCAGTCAGTGCTACCATTACTTTGTGACCTCCAGCCTGTTATTTTACACACTTCGTCCTGGATCGGCTCGTAGCCTTTGCCTAGAGGACGGTTGCCAGGAGGGGCGGCCATGAGCTCTGAACCTGCCAACCCAGCATCTGCCCCTCGGGAGCTTGTCTTCTGGATGGTGGGCCTTGCTTTTGCTGCGCTGGGCATTTTTTTAATCATGGCAGCCTGGGGTCCAGCGCTTGATCACCTGTCCTGGTCCGGCGCGCGTGCCACTACAGGCAGAGTCATGGTTACGGACTGGGAGATGATTGAAGGTGCAAACAGACTAAAAATAACTTATGCGTATGAGGACAGTAAAGGCGTCGATCATCACGCCAGCGGCATTCTGCCGCGCAAACTTGGACAGCTCAGTCTTAGCCCCGGCTCTCCTGTGGTGGTGCTCTACCGGCCCGACAAGCCGGATGACTCTCGGCTGAGAAGCGAGCTTGATTTTTGGGAGTGTGCGCACGTGATGTTGATTGGGGTTGTGGTGACTCTGGTAGCAGCCATGTTCTTTGCTGCTGCACTAGGCAAGGAGCTGCCCTGGCTGGGTTCGGCTGTGCTTAACGCTAAGGAGGCAAGGTAGGTGGTTCAACCGGTCGCTGTGCTGGAGGTCATCCCTTACCTGCCGCCGGAGCTGGAGAGGTTGCGGGAGTTGGCTTACAACCTGCGCTGGACATGGGAGCATGAAGTCATCGACCTGTTCATGCAGCTGGATCGTTATCTCTGGGACAGCACCAATCAAAATCCAGTGCTTCTTCTAGGCTCCATTGGCCAGGAAAAGCTGAATGAGGCAGCTGCCGATGAAGGCTTCGTATCAAATCTTGAGCGCGTCTACGATAGGCACCGGCAGTACATGGGGGCTGAAGGGACGTGGTACGAGAAGAGCTACGGTAAGCGGGAAGCTGGCAGCATCGCTTACTTCTCGGCCGAATTCGGGCTGGCCAACTGCCTGCCGATTTATTCAGGGGGGCTGGGAGTTCTGGCCGGCGACCATATCAAGTCGGCATCCGATCTGGGGCTACCGCTTGTGGGTGTCGGCATTGTCTACCAGCAAGGCTATTTTCGTCAGTACCTGAATCCAGACGGCTGGCAGCAGGAGCGTTACCCGACCAATGATTTCTATAATCTGCCGATCGCGCCGGTCAACGACCGATCCGGGAACCGGCTTAAAGTGTCGGTCGACCTGCCGGACGGTCCGGTCGTAATTCAAATCTGGCACGCTCAGGTAGGCAGGGTAAGTCTGTATCTCCTCGACACGAATCTTCCTGAGAATCCTAAACCTTACGAGGATATTACCGACCAGCTCTACCACGGCGACAAGGAGATGCGCATTCGCCAGGAGCTGGTGCTGGGTGTTGGTGGCATGCGCGCTTTGAAGGCGCTGGGTTTTAACCCGGCTGTCTGCCATATGAATGAGGGGCATTCCGCCTTCCTGGCCCTGGAGCGGATTGCCATGATTATGGCGGATATGTCCCTTGATTTTGAGGCAGCCAGGGAGATTGCTACCGCATCCCAGGTGTTCACCACGCATACCCCTGTACCGGCAGGCATAGATCGCTTCACACCTGAAATCACCGATCGGTACCTGGCGGATTACTACAGGCGCTACGGTCTGACGCGGGAGCGCTTCCTGGCACTGGGGCGGGTGGACGCCGATGATGACAGCGAGCCTTTCTCCATGGCCAACCTGGCCATGCGTCTCTCCTGCCGCGTAAATGCAGTCAGCCGCCTGCACGGGCAGGTCTCCAGGGGTCTTTTCGGGACTCTCTGGCCCGATGTTCCCGAGGCGGATGTGCCTATTGTGCATGTCACCAACGGCGTCCACCCGCGCTCCTGGATTTCACAGGAGATGGCCTCCCTGTACGATCGCTATCTCGGCCAGCGCTGGTCTGAGGATGTTGGTGATATCAGCCTCTGGCGACGAGTGGCCGATATGCCCGATGCGGAGCTCTGGCGTGTTCATGAAGGCCGGCGCGAGAGCCTGGTTGCCTTCTGCCGGCGGCGCTTTCTCAAGCAGCTCGAGGACCAAGGAGCGCTCCGCCACGAGTTCAAGGAGGCACAGACAATTCTAGATCCGGCAGCGCTTACTATTGGTTTTGCCAGGCGGGTGGCTACCTACAAGCGGGCTACTCTCATCCTGCGGGATCCGGACAGGCTGGCAGGCATACTTGCCAACAGGCAGATGCCGGTGCAGTTCATCATAGCCGGTAAGGGACACCCGGAAGACACACCTGCCAAGGAGCTCATACGCGACCTTGTCCATTTCTCCAGGCGCCCGGAGGTAAAGGGCAGCTTTGTCTTCATCCAGGACTATGACATGAATGTGGCGCGTTATCTTGTCCAGGGCGTGGACCTCTGGCTGAACACCCCGCGCCGATTTCTCGAGGCCTGCGGCACGAGCGGCATGAAGGTAGCCTTCAACGGCGGTATCAACATGAGCGTTCTGGATGGCTGGTGGGATGAGGCCTATGAAGCTGGTGCCGGCTGGGCGATTGGGCATGGTGAGGTCTACAGCGACCAGGACTATCAGGACCATGTGGAGTCCGACGCCCTTTACGATCTGCTCGAGGGCGAGGTGATCCCCCTGTTTTACGAGCGGGACGAGGACGGCCATCCGCGTGCCTGGATAGAGCGTATGAAGGTGGCTATGCTGGCAATCTGCCCTGTCTTCAATGTCAACCGCATGATCAGGGAGTACTCAGCCGGCGCCTACTTCCCGGCCGAGGAGCTCTACAGCAGGCTGGTAGCTGACGGAGGAGCCAAGGCAAGCCAGCTTTCGGCATGGAGGCGACGATTGTCTGAATTCTGGCAGGATGTGAGTATAGAGAAGGTGTTAGTGAAAGCACCGGATAAGGCGAAAGTCGGAGACGAGATGCGTGTCGAGGCACGTGTCCGCCTGGGCAAGCTGCGTCCCGAGGAGGTCTCAGCCGAGATTTATCATGGGCTGATCGACAGCCATGGCGAGATTGATGACGGATTGTCGGTGCCTATGGACTTCAACGGTGAAACAAAGGGGGCCTTTACTTTTCAGGGCGTAATCCGCTGCCTGTCCTCCGGCAGGCACGGGTTTACAGTGCGGGTCATGCCTCATCACAGCGAGCTCGATGTCCCATTTGCCAGCGGGTTAGTTAAGTGGGCCCGAGAGTGAGACCCCTTGACAGGGAGCCGTAAGGTGTCGCCGTAATCCTGCCGGATTAGTGTCTATCGGCATGCCTGGCTGTTTTGAGGCGGAGCTGGGCTTGTCTTTACCTGGCAGGCGCGGCCGCTGGAGTGGCAGAGCTCGCCGCAGCCGCCCCGGGCGTGATTTCGATGGTGCCGAGAGGGCATCTGATTGTAGGGGTCGGCTCTCCGGGCAGGCGGGCATCGAGGAAGCAAATCCTGCGGTTGGCCTCCTCATCCACCAGCGACATGTGAATCGAATAGACTCCTGCTGCCAGCTCCGGCATCCTCAGCTCCTCCTCCCAGCTCACCAGCTGGCCGCTGCCCCAGGCGTTGCTTGGTATGCCCGGCGTATGCAGGGAGACGACAACGGTTCGTTCCTTCCGGTCGGACAGCTCAATCTGCACGCGCAAACTGGAGGCCACGTCCTTGTCCAGGTTGCGGATTGGCCGGGCAGGCTCGGCGGCCCCCAGATTCACAAAGCGGAATGCTGCCTGTAATGGCTCGCCGGCCCTGGCTTTCTCCGGCAGCCTGGCTTCTTTGGACAGCAGCTGATAGCCGATGTGGGAGGCCAGCATCGCCAGAGCTGCCTTAACCTGGCTGTCGGTAGATGTTATGAGCGCCAGCGGGAGCTCGGCAAAACTGATGCCGTCATCAAGGGCATGCCGGCAGAGCTTGTTCAGATCCGCAGAGGGTATCGACGGCGTGAGCTGAAGACCGGTGATCGTATCGCCGCGGAACTTGAGCAGGATGCGATACTGGTCGAAGCCGTGCTTGGCGCTATCTACATTCTGCCTGGTCAGGTAGATACGCTGCCCGTAGCGGTGTATCAAGTAATCGCTAATCTCATCCAGGCTGTTCTGCCCGGCCCTGCTGTCGACAGGTGGATTGATGTCGAAATTCAGCCTGGCGTTCGGAAAGGCAGCCAGGAAGATGTCAGCGATGTATTTCCAGTTGTCGCTCATGCGCTTTTGTGTGGCTTCCTGCTCCTTCTCCAGTTGTTTGAGCAGCGCTTTGTAATTCTTATTGGATGCTTTCCGCCGGGAATTCGTCCCCTCTTTTCTGTCTGGATAAGTCTGCAAGTCGTCTGTGCCTGTCGCCTGGGGGACAGGGAAAAAGTCAGGCACGATGCCGGTTCCCCCTCTGACACCGCCGCCGGTGATGCCGATGCTGTGAATGGCGCTGTTGCTGTCGTAACGATCGGCCAGGTCTTGAATGAATGTAGACCACTTGGCCAGGTATGTGCTGTCCCAGAAAAGCGGCATCAGGTGCGTGCGCCCGTCCTGTCCCGTGTACTGGAAGCTCTTGCTGCCGGCCTCGAAAACCCAGCCGGGAGTATCTGAATCCAGGCGCGAGGCAGACTGCGGGTCTACGTCGGCGCTATCCTGGCTTTCACGGGGCGAGGAAGGCGAGTCCACACCACATACAGATACGCGCAGAATCAAGGACTTATTCTTAGCTGCCAGGACCTTGCACAAGTTGTCGAGGAGCTTCCAATTGTACTCTTCCTCTTGCGGCTCCAGCTGCCGCCAGGGAATCAATAGCGATAATCCGTTGACATCGCTGCGGCTGACGACGCTCTCAATGAAGGCAGGATCGCTTGCCTTCTGCCAGGGGATGACGGCGAAAAATCCCTGCTCTTTGTTGATGGCTGGCTGGACATCTGGTAGATTGTCTAACTTGAACTTTTTTTTCTTGATGAGCCGATCCTGCGACTCGTTGAGGTAGGTCTTCTCAGGAAGCGGGCTCAGGTACTGGAGCCACTCTGCTACCTGTGTCTTGCCTGTTGCTGCCGGCAGCGGTGACAGGCAGGCCAGCCCGGATAGACAAGCCAGCGAGACTGCCAGGCAGCAGACGCCGCGACTCAGGATTGTTGCTCTCTCTGGGTGCAGCCCCCCTTTTGATAGTTGGCTCATCGCATCCTCCCGTAGCCGAGCGCCGCCGCGGCGCGAATATCCATGTGGTTGACGTTGTACATACTAATTGCATGACAACCAGGCCATGCACCTTGCTGAGTGACAATTAGCCATAGCCAGTTGGAGATGGCAAAATGATAGGATGCGGCTTGCATTTAGGCAGGTGAAAAGCGTGTCTGGAGATGGAGCAACCTGTTGTCCCTTACATACCTCGGTTATAGCGCTTTCAAGTTCAACCTGGCAGGGCTTTGCCTTTACGTGGATCCATTTTTCAAGGACACACCCGGGTGGGCTCAGCTGGAGCCGGCAGACCTGGTGCTTTTCTCGCACGGACATTTTGATCATGGGGTTCAATCTGCGCGGGCGCTCTGGGATACCTGGCAGTGCAGATTTGTTGCTCCGCGGGCCCTTGTCGCCTGGATGCGCAGGAAATTCAGGCGGCAGATTCCTGCCCGGGCGATTATGCCGCTTGATGCAGGAGCAGCACTGGAGTTCGGGAGCACAAGGGTAGTGGCCGTCCCGGCACATCATCCAACCAACCGTCTGGGCAAGACCATCCTCTCGTTGTACGCGCGCAGCTCTGCTCCAGGCAACCCGGTGAATGGCTACTATTTCGATGGTTACTACCACGGCGGCGATACCGTCTACAGCTCTGCCATTGCTGAAGCGCTCAAGGGGTATGAGGTCCACACCGCCTGTCTGCCAATCGGTGGGAAGTACAGAGTGGCCTCACCGACGGAGGCGCTCAGGATTGCCGAGGAGATTGGAGCGACCCGACTGGTGCCGATGCATTGGCAGCCGCTCATGCAGCAGGTTCCTTTCCGTTACAGACCCTCCGATCTGGTCAGGCTTGCTGCCCAGGCGGGCAGTCGCATTCATGTCTGTCCCTTAGCTATAGGCTCTGTCTTGGAGCGGGGCGACAGGAATTAATCGGATAAAAAGCCCGATTAATTGAGGGCGTCGGCAATACCGTATGCGATGGCAGAAAAGGAAGCGCGAGGGCGGCAGGCGCTCCCCGGAGCAAGGGTCAGGGCGACCGGGCATGGTTCTGCCTGGCGATGCTTGAATATAAAGCTTTTATGATAAGTTCAGGTGGACGGCAGGCAGCATTGGCATTATGAAAAAATATGCGGGCTGGAGCGCCAGCTAGAAGTCTGATTTAATTTAGAGGCTAAATAGCAACTGTCCGATTACGGCTGAGTATAATGGCAATTTCAACCGGCAAGCCATTAGGGCTTTTGTGAGGTAGTTGAAAAGATGGGTAAGTGCGTAGGCATCGATCTGGGAACCACCAACTCGGTTGTCGCCGTGATGGAAGGTGGTAAGCCTGCAGTAATCACCAACTCCGAGGGCGGGCGTACAACGCCGTCTGTCGTTGCCTTCACGAAGTCAGGAGAGAGGCTGGTGGGACAGCTGGCACGCCGGCAGGCGGTGCTCAACCCGGAGAATACCATCTATTCGATAAAGCGCTTTATCGGGCGCCGCTTCGGAGAGGTGGAATCAGAGCGCAAGATTGTCTCCTACCAGATAAAAGAGGGCGGGGACGGCGGTTGCAAGGTCATGGTCCAGGGAAAGGAGTACAGCCCGGAAGAGATTTCGGCGATGATCCTGCGCAAATTGAAGGAGGATGCCGAGAAATACCTGGGAGAGAAGGTTACCTCAGCGGTTATTACCGTGCCTGCTTACTTCAACGACTCTCAGCGTCAGTCTACCAAGAACTCCGGAACAATCGCCGGGCTAGAGGTGCTGCGCATTATCAACGAGCTTACGGCAGCAGCCTAAGC
>CAYPBX010000119.1:0-7336 GCA_964409075.1 uncultured Candidatus Obscuribacterales bacterium | reverse complement strand
GCGCCTGATTGCAATAAAGATCAGAATACCAAGACCAAAGGTATTGATCACGCCCTTGCGCCCGGCTGAGGCTATGTCTGGGCGCGTGATATAAGCGCCTATGGGACTGCCGTTGCCCAGACCCCTCGCCATAGTAATGAAGTCCGGCTCGACACCCCAGGAGCTGATGCCCCACATATGGTGGCCGGTCCTGCCCAGCCCCGTTTGCACCTCGTCGGCTATGAAGTAGACGCCATACTGATCCAGAATCTTCTTCACCTGCGTGAAGTACTCCGCCGGAGGCGTAATCGCCCCACCGACACCCTGAATCGGCTCGGCAATCATTACTGCCGGCTGCCCTGAGGTCTGGGTCTGAATGACGCGCTCCACATCCTGGGCACACTCGTAAGAGCAGCTGTCGGGAGTCTTTTTGAAGGGGCAGCGGTAGCAATAGGCACTTTCAGCCACCACCACACCAGCTGCCGGCATGGTCTCGGGTCGGTAGCCATGATTGCTCGTAAGCGTGGAGGCCAGATGCGACTGGCCGTGATAAGAGTGGCTCAGCGTTATCACCTCGTGCTTGCCTGAGGCTACGCGCGCCATCATGATCGCGCCCTCGTTGGCCTCCGTGCCGGAGTTAGTGATATATGACTTTGACAGATCCCCCGGGGTAATCTCTGCCAGCTTCTCGGCCAGATCAACCATCGGCTGGGTCATGAATACAGTGGAGGTGTGCTGGAGAGTCTTAACTTGCTCTACTGTGGCCTGCGTAACCTTATGGTGGCAGTGCCCGACGGAGACGGTGACGATCCCGGCAAACATGTCAAGATACTCGCGCCCGGTCTCGTCATAGAGAAACTGCCCCTTGCCGCGTACAAAGTGAGGAGGATCAGCATAGAGATGCTTTACGTTGGGAACAATGTATCGATCGCGCTTGGCTTTGAGCGCTTCACGGTTTAGTGGTTGAGTCAACTTGAGCACCTCCACTTTTCACCAGGCAGAACGCTTCTGTATATGCAGCCGCCTGTAAGAAGTTTTGAAGCAAAACGGCCTGCACTTCCGTTCCTGCGAGCGAATCGGTCGACTCGGCTAGCTTTGAAGAAGCGTAATAGTACTCATTATTTATTTATGAGGTCAAGAGACTCGGCTTAATGCTGATCAAGCTCTCACCTTGCCCAGAAGCAAAAGCATATTAGTGCCCACCCATACATGCCGCGGCAGCCACTTGTATACTAGGATACCTGTGATTTTCAGCAGCCTCCAGTACCTGTTGTTCCTGCCTGTCGTGGTTGTTGCTTACTGGCGCACCAGGGCTGGTGCACGACTGTGGCTCCTGGTAGTAGCCAGCTATATCTTCTATATGAGCTGGCTGCCTGTCTATGGCGTCCTGCTTGCCTTGCTTACCGCCATCAACTACGCAATCGCGAGATTGCTCGCCCATGCCAGGGGCAGATCGCGCCTTGCCTGCCGTGCGCTCTTCCTCTCCGGGCTTACCGTCAACCTGGGCTGCCTCTGCTACTACAAATACACAGGCTTCATCCTGGAGAACCTGCTCCATGTTAGCCAGGCAACACAAAGGCTCCTGTCAGCATGCGGCCTGCCGGGACCAGCCGGGCTTACGCCCGCCTGGCAATCCCCGGCCTTGACTGTACTCCTGCCCCTGGGAATATCGTTCTTTGTCTTTGAGTTTGTGCACTACCTGACAGATGTGTACAGGGGCGATAAGCCGATTCGCTGCCTGCCGGAGTTCGCTGCCTTTGCTGCCTTCTTCCCTTCTCAGATTGCCGGGCCGATAAAACGCTACCAGGATTTTATCGTCAAGCTGCGCAGCCCGCAGCCCCTGTCGATCGGGATCTTCAACGAAGCCTCGACCCTTATCATCGCAGGTCTTTTCAAAAAAGTTGCGATTGCCGACCCCATCGGATCAATCGTGCAGGTGGGCTTTGCATCATCGGGAACGCTTGCTACTGCCGATGCGCTCATAATTTCTGTTGGATTTGTCATCCAGGTCTATTGCGACTTCTCAGGCTACACCGACATGGGCAGAGGCTCGGCGCTCTTACTGGGCATAAGGCTTCCGGAGAACTTCGCCCTTCCTTATCTCGCCAAAGACCTGGCTGATTTCTGGCGGCGCTGGCACATCACCCTGGGCTCCTGGCTTAGAGATTATCTGTACGTTCCCTTGGGCGGTTCCCGGCAGGGTCGCTTCCTGACCTGGCGTAACCTCTTCGTGACCATGGTCGCCTGCGGTCTCTGGCACGGAGCAGCCTGGCATTACGTAATCTTCGGTGCCATGCACGGCTTCGGGCTCATCGTCAACCGGGAGTGGCAGCGCCTCCTGGACTCCTCCAGCCTGCTGACGCGCCTGCTGGCAGGCCCTCTGGGTCACGCAGCCGGGGTTTTAATCACCATGATTTTTGTGACGGTCAGCTTCGTTATATTCCGGGCGCCAGACATGACACAGGCAGCCAACCTCCTGTCCGGCCTTTACAGTTTCACGGCTGGATCCCAGCTCTGGCTGAGCGTACTAAAAACAGGACTCTTGCAAATACTGGCGGTCTATATCACATTCTGGCTGGCGACAGAGCTTATGGTAAGAAAGCCTTTTCTGCCAGCTGCTCTCTGGAGGCAAGGCAGCGGCTTTACAGCCCCCTTGCGGGCAGCATCCTGGACTGCTGCTCTCCTTTTGATTCTGGCTGCCCGCCCGGCAGGCCCGGTCCCCTTTGTCTACTTTCAGTTCTGAGGCTAAATGCCGGTTCAATCCCCATCTAGAACCAAGAGACCAGGGGCCACCGGCAGCCAGGCTCGAAGGCGGCGCATCATCGCCAGCGTTCTTTTCTTTCTGGTACTACAGGCAGCCGCCATCCTGCTGGTCGAGCTCATACTCTTCTGGGCCGGGCTGGGTGAAGAGGAGATTTTCCGCATCGATCCGGTTCTCGGCACAAGACATATGACCTCAAAACGCGTCACCTGGCGCTCGGAGGGATTTGCCCGCTCATATCTCGATGCCGACGGCATGCGCGAGCCAGGGCTCACCATCGCCGGCAAGCCTGGCACCTACAGGATAGCGCTTTTAGGCGACTCTATGGTCGAGGGGTTGCAGGTCCCGGTTGAGAAGAGCTTTGGCAAAATCCTGGAGAGGCGGTTGAACGAAACCAATACAAGGTATTACTCCCGGGAAGGCAATAGAAGGAACATCGAGGTTCTCAACTTCGGAACATCCGGCTACTCAACCGTGCAAGAGTACCTCCAGCTCAAGGTACAGGTGCTCAAATACAAGCCTGACCTGGTGCTGCTTCTATACGACAGCCGGGACATGTTTGAAAACTGGTCGCCTGTCGATGAAGTAATCACCAATGTCAGGCCGTATGCCCTGCATCTGCCCGGAGCCGAGCTGGTGGTGGATAGCTATCCTGTCAGGCGCTGGCTGCGCTCACCGCGCGCCCGCCTGCTTACCGCCTCCGACTGGCTGCGCACCAACAGTCGCATATGGGGCCTCATCTCGCAAGCAGAGCTGGACTGGTCGCTGCACAATCCTTGCTACCGTATGGTGGCAGGCTTTCTCACCCGCCCGAAAAAAGCTTTTAGGGAGCTGGGCGGGCAGCTGGACGCCTGTCGCCGGGGTATCGTCGCCTGGCTGACGGCAGGCGGTCCATCCTTCAGAGTGCAGTTCTTCGAGGATAAGGCAGTACCTCCTGCAACTGGGATCAACCCGAGTCTCGCCGGTACCACATATGGTGAAGAGTCGCTGAAACGCCAGTTCGTGAGCGTGGCAGCAAACAGAGCGCTTAAAGAGAATGCCGACGCGCTTGAGAAGGCTCAGGGAAGGTCAGAAAGCTCAGGCAAGCAGAACTACATAGACCTCATGGTAAGGACAGAAGGCTCCTTACTTGAGGAGATGGACAAGACCTGCAGGCAGCACAAGGCTGGCTTTGCTGTAGCCTTTCTCCCCGTTCGGGCAGCGCTTTGCCCGGCTGCCGGAATGGAAACCTCGTTCTACGATATCGACTACGAAAAAGAGATCAATCTGGTATCCCAGGTCTGCCGCAGCAAAGGCATTCCCTGCTTCTCAATTGAGCAGGCAGCAGCCGGACTGCCGCAGAGACTCAGGCGCAACCTCTACTACGAGATGCACCTGACACCAGCCGGGCACGCCTTTATCGCTGGAACCCTGAGAAGGTATGTTTCACGCCTAACAGGGTTTACGCAGGACTCAGTTCCGGGCAAGGCAAGTTCAGCCAACCAGTTTAGCCTGGCAGGCAGGAGCCCTTGACGGGCATCGGTTTGCTTGTGATACCATGGCCACCTCTCGGCGCGCCCGTAGCTCAGTAGGTAGAGCACTCGGCTTTTAACCGATTGGTCCTGCGTTCGAGTCGCAGCGGGCGCAGGATTTCGGTTGGCTGAAAGTTTTTATACAATCTTAAAAAGTTTTCATCGCCGCTTGACATTTTTCCCCACAAACATTACACTTATTTAAGATTTCCCGACAGCTTACCATTGCAACAACATCTCAAGGGGCGATCTCTCCTTAGGGAGGTTAGATCCGTGCATCCGCCTACAAGCAAGCGCCGGCTCTGTTCAGGAGCCAGCCTGGCAGAAGCTACCGCCGCCATAGCGCTTCTTTTACCAGTTCTGGTCATGATCATCATGGTGGCTGTGGAAGCCGGCTATGGCTACATAATCAAGATAAACATGGATGGAGCAGCTAGGCGAGCAGCGCGTGACCTGGCCATCGCTTACGGGCAGGATCCATCCATCGCTCAAGACAGCTCAAAGGTCAACACTGTCCTGAGCATGATCCGTATTGCCAACATGGTAGTGGACAACGCTCAATTCGGAGAGCCTGTCTTTCAGACAGACAATCCACCCACAGCCACCGTAACAGTGACGTATGCATCCGGGCAGTACGGCCTGGCGCCGTTTCCCAACCCGGATCCTTTGAACCTGGGTCCCACCTTCACTATCAGCTCGACGGCCACATACCACCTGGAGTGAGTACTCAAAAAGGATTTGAAATGAAAAATATGAGATACGTGCGGAATAAGAGAGGATCGGTCACATCTTTGTTGATGATTGCTGCCGTACCGATGCTGGTTGGCATCGGTGCGCTCGGCGTGGATCTTCTCCATATGGAGGCGGTGCGCTCAGAGCTGCAGAAGGCCTGCGACGCCGGAGCGCTGGCAGGCGCGCTGGTACTTCTCCAGAACCCGGCCGAGGTGGAGGAGAGCGCCCGCACGATAGCAGGATTGAACATTGCCGATGGCAGGGCAGTCTCCAGTTACTCCGATCAGACAACAGTTAGTGTAGATGTTACAGCTCCCAGCCTTAATGACCCTGGACGAGTGAAGGTGACAGCAAGCATGGTGACCGGCAACTCCTTCGGGCGCATTGTCGGCCGCCCTACCGAGCTGGTAGTAACAAGCGCAACCGCCGGGCCCCGGGGGCTTGCCCGCACTGTTCCAGCCGGTCAGCTCTTTCCGCTGGCAGCCAGCTGGGACGCCGTGCCGGAGAACGACGTTGCCCTTAAAGATCGCAAGCTGGGCGATATAGTCAAGCTCTACGTAAACTCGCAACAGGTCAAGAACGCAGCCTTCACCGGCTTCGACAGCACCGCTGATGCAGGCTACATCTCCTCGGCAATAGACGCTTACCTGAAACTGTCGGACCCCGATCCGAGCCAGCAGCGCTCAGCCGTTATAGCAGGAGAATCGAAAGTCAACCTGAACAATGGCGTGGCAGGACAGAAGAGGCTGGCCTACCCCGGACACAAAGCTGCCCTGCTGGAGAGAAAGATACTCTACCTGCCGGTAATCCTGGGAACACCACCAATCAATCAAGATGCCACCGTCATCGGTTTCATAACTATCGAGGTTCTGGACGTGGAGATCAACGGCGCCGGCGGAATCGTCCAGACGATAACCGGCCGGCTGGTGAAGGGGCTGCGCGGCGGGCGCAGCGGAGGCTCAGAGGGCATCGATCCAGGACTGGTCGCCATGGAGCCTTTCTCAGTCAAACTCATCGAGTGAGAGGCGGATCTCAAGCAGTCCGCACTCGAGATTCGGCCCGCATCTGCCCTTAGCGTACGAGAGAGCAACCGATCTTGACAAGCAGCTCAGGGGCGTCCGGCAGGAAGCTGCTGGGGATCATGGAGAACCGCCTTCAGCAGCTTGAAGAGCTCGTACCATTGGGCTTTGGTCTTGGCTCTCTTGAGCCCGGCAATAAGAACCCCCCTGGCCTCCTTGTTATGGCCGAGTGAAGCATAGCAGCGAGCCAGGTTGAGGCGGACCTCGAACATGTCCGGATGCTCCCTCAAAAGCGAGCTGTAAACGTCAGCTGCGCGGTCAAGCCGGTCCTCAACGATGAGCCGCTCAGCATACTCGACCCTGGCTTGCGGAGACTTGTAATGCAGTGGCGCTCTCCTGCCAGACCTGCCGGTGGCATAGCCGATAGGATAGGTCGCATCAGGCAGTCTGCTCTTGGGCGCCAGCTTGTTTGTGGGCAGCGCGCCTGCAAGCCTTGAGAAGGTCTTCTTGACCGACTCCGCCGCATCTTCTTGCGGCACCGGAGTTGAGCTCTTGTTTGATGTTAGTCGCTGGACCGAGAAAATCAGACCAACAATGAGGAGCAGCACAAAAGCCAGAGCAACAACGCCAGGCCTCTTGGCAAGCTGCGCTCTTGCCCAGATAAGGCTCGATTCGCGCCCAAAGAGCCATGGTCGCGACTCCTGCGCCAAGACCTCCGGATCGCGCGGCCTAAGCGCCACTTCATGGGCCAGATCCTGCCCTAGAGGCACTTTCGGCTCTTCTTCAGCTACTACCTCAGGCCCAGCTGGCAGGGCAGGATCTTTGCTCACCGGCAGGTCTTGATGCAAAAGCGGGTTCCGGGTCTGAAACTCAGCCTCAATCTCAGCGCTGTCTGCCTGGACAGCTGCCGCAAGCTCATGGAGCTGGGCATCGGTGAGAACGTGATCCGCCCTGGATAGCTCTCTAAAGAGAGGATCGGAGGATTCAAACTCCTCTTTCTCCTTCCTCAGGGCAGACTCATCGTAAGCAGCAATCAGGGCGTTGAGCTTCTCGAGCAGAGAGCGATCCTCGAGAAGAGCCCACTCCAGAGCTCGGATCCCCGGCCTGGCTGACGGCCCGGGATCCTCAGCCTGGACACCCTCAACCAGCGGGCTCTCCTGCCGCCAGACCTCCTCTGATAAATCGCTTGAGTCTGCTTGTGCCGGTGCAAGTGGCTCGGCTGGAGCCTCAGGCATCGCCCTCTCGGCAGACCGGCACTCACCCTCTTGGTCGGTACAGGCAGCAACCGGCTCATCCAGCCGGGGCATCCCGGCTGCCGGCGGATCATCTTCGCT
>CAYPBX010000118.1:0-7342 GCA_964409075.1 uncultured Candidatus Obscuribacterales bacterium | reverse complement strand
TGTCAATACCCACCTGGGCCTGCCTTTCGGGACTAGGGTGCGGAAGTTGGGCTAACCGTAGCTCTTTTGCATCGTTTAAGCTATACTGCATGAGATGTATCCAGTACAGGATGCCGTTTTGCCGAAGGAGACGATTTGATGAGATACCTCTTCTCTTACTTTTTGGCTGCAGCGCTCATCGGAGCTTGCTTGCAATCTCCTGCTTTGGCTGGAGAAAATAAGCTTACCAAGGGAGCCCAGAAGATTGGACAGGCTGTAATCTGGCCGGTAAAAAAACTGGGACAGGGCATGAAAGCAGCTGGCACCGGTGTCAAAAACGCCTTAAGCCGCAAGAAGTAAGTAATAGTTGGCAATTTCCAGCAGATAAGTCGACCAGGGCAACAGCAATAGTTTCCCGGAGTGTTGCTGCATTTCAAGGGGCAAGACTCCTCTCCGCCCAGCCGGCGATTGCATGTGCGCCAGCCCGGGGATCGTTGCCGGAGATCTCCAGCTCATAGGGCTTGAATCGCTCAATCTGTTTTCTGTAGAGCGGATCGTAGTACTCTATGAGCAGCGCTTCTACAGCCTGATCCAGCTGGCCGGCGGCGGCCAGCTCTCTTATCCGATTTGCTCTCATCGCTCCGATTCGCCGCCTTATCACGGGCGATATCTGATCAAACAGCCCCAGCATCTCGGGTAGAGTCAATGACGCACTGTAGTCGCCGACTATTCTCTTGACGCGACAAGGCAAAGATCCGCTGACAAGAATCTTGTGTCCCGTCTGAATGCTCCTCAGGACACAATCAGGCAGCGAGAGACGACCGACCTTGCGGCTTTCGGCCTCCATGAAGACCGGCTCCGCTCCCAGGAAGCGCAATTCCTGCCAGATCAGGGCATCGAAGTTCTTCTGAGTGGGCTGCTGGCCCATTCCCATGCCACCAAATACGGAGCCACGGTGGCAGGCCAGACCTTCCAGATCCACCACACTGCAGCCCAGAGAGGCAAGGGCGTTGAGAATCTCGGTTTTACCAGCTCCTGTATGTCCGTGGAGTATTACCGGGATAAATCGATAATTCCCGGTGTCAAGCTCCTCACGCACAAGCCTGCGCCAGGCCTTGTATCCTCCTGTCAGCCGCCGGCATTCAATGCCGAGGATGCTCAAAAAAGAAGCAACGGCCTCGCTGCGCAACCCCCCACGCCAGCAATAAACCACCAGCGGCCTGCCATGCTCTCTCAGCTCGAGTATCCTCTCAACCAGCTGCGGTATAGAGGGCGAGATGATGGAGAGAGCCTTCATTCGTGCCTTGCTCTCGCCCTCCTGCTTGTAAATGATGCCGATCTCCTGGCGTTGTCCATCAGAAAGCAAGGGCACATTCACGCAGCGGGGTATTCTCTCCTGCCGATGCTCACATGGAGAGCGAACATCGATAATCAACGGGTCGGTGAGCTTGTTCAAATCATCGGCCGAGATTTCATGCCAGACCATGACAATTCAGGATGAGGAGGACGTAGTGGAGCGGGTAGGAGCTCGGGATTGCTTTCCGCTGGCGGGGTCCTGCACAATTACATGTATGAGCGGCTGGGACTTCATACGGCTCCTGAAGAACTCGACCAGCCGACTCCTGATCCGCTCCTTCAGCTGAGCCTTAATCCCTTCACTTGCGGAATGCGCTTTAAAGGCTGCACTTATCTCCTCCTTTATTCGCTCAAGCAACTCTTCCGAGGAGAGCTGGCGCGGTAAAATCAACCCCCGCAAGGATATGTCGGGTCCAGCAAGCAGTTTCGCACCACGTCCGACAGTCACGGTAACTGTCACCGATCCGTCCTCTGATAGGTGGCGGCGCTCCTCTATTACAGCCAGGTCGATCTCCCAGGCCCGTGAGGAATCAAGCAGGATTACACCAGACTTGATCGGTCCAACCTTCACAGCCCGATCTCTGTAGACCTCAAGCACATCGCCGTTTTGCATGACAAAGGCATTGCCTGGATCAACACCGCATTCAACAGCCAGCTCTGCATGCCGAACGAGCATCCTGTATTCCCCGTGCACCGGCATGAAAAACCGCGGACGGGTCAGATTGAGCATCAGCTTCTGCTCCTCCCTGCACCCGTGCCCGGAGACATGGACTCCGGCCTCTCTTCCGTAAATCACATCGGCACCATTGAGAAAGAGCGCATTTATCGTGTTGGCAACCGAGCGCTCGTTGCCTGGAATAGGAGTTGCCGAGATGATTACCGTATCTCCTGGCTGAATCTGCACCTGCTTGTGCTCATTGTTGGCTATGCGCGTGAGAGCAGACAGCGGCTCTCCCTGGCTACCGGTCGTGAGAATTACCACTTTGTCGAATGGAAGCTGGTTGATCTCCTCGACAGACAGAAGAAGACCGTCAGGAAAGGTCATGTATCCTAGCTCTCGGGCAATCCCGGCAAGATTGAGCATGGAACGGCCCAGAATGGTCACCTTGCGGTCGTATTTGAGCGCTGCTTGCAATATCTGCCTTATCCTGTGCACGTTGCTGGCAAAGGTGGTGACAATTATGCGCTGGCGCGCATTGGCAAAAACCTCATCCAGCTTGCGCCAGACGCTGCGCTCAGATGGAGTATAGCCGTCCCGTTCTACATTGGTACTATCGCTCATGAGAAGGAGAACACCCTCGTCGCCAGCTGAGGTGAGACTGGCTATGTCGAATTGCTCCCCATCAACTGGCGTGAAGTCAAACTTGAAGTCGCCTGTGTGCACCACTGTACCCAATGGTGTCTTGATAATGAGGCTGAAGGAATCCGCTATAGAGTGCGTGCAGCGAACGAATTTGACCGCAAAGGAGCCGATCCTGACCTCCTGCCGGGGTCGCACCGGGCGCATTGTCGTGCGATCCTGGAGCCCGAACTCCTTCAACTTGCCATCCAGGAGCCCCAGAGCAAGAGCCGGGCCGTAAATGACAGGAACAGGCATCTGTTTGAGAATGAAAGGAACGCCACCAATATGATCTTCGTGACCATGCGTGACTACCAGCCCCTTGACTCTCTTAACATTCTCAACCAGAAAAGAAATATCGGGCAGGACCAGGTCAACACCGAGCATATCCTCCGACGGGAAGGCGAGCCCAGCATCCACCAGCATAATATCGTTGCCATGGCAGATAGCCATAGTGTTCTTGCCGATCTCTCCCAATCCTCCAAGCGGAATCACTCTCAGGCAGCCGCTGGAGCCTACCCGCATCCTCTCTTCTTGCATATCCCTTGATTTGCTGCCCATTGTTTGCTCAATTTCAGATGTTGCGTGCTCTTGTTAGCAACCAACCACCCAAGTGGACTGTGGGATTCAACTGTCAAAGATAAGGCAGTTATGCCCGGGTTAGCTGTGCGGTAATCTCTAGCTCCTTCATGAGGGCTGCCAGTTTCGCCTGCCCAGCTGAATCAAGCTCGCACAGAGGCGGTCGCAAGTACGGCTCTATGATCCCGGCATAAGACAGCGCATACTTGACGCAGATGGGGTTCGGGGCAGCAAAGAGCTCTTTAAAGAGAGGCAGATACTTGTAGTGGAGCTCCCGAGCGATATCAAGCTTACCGGCAAAGAATTGATCGATCATGGTGCGTAACGACCGGCCAATAAGATGGCTGGCCACACTTACAACACCACAGGCACCTACGGAAAGGAAGGGCAGGGTGAGGTAATCGTCTCCGGAATAGATGCGAAAACTGTCCCTAATATTGCCCGCCATACTGGCAGCCTGGTCTACTCCGCCGGTCGAGTCCTTGATAGCATGAATATTTGGACAGCTTTCAGCCAATGCTATCATCGTCTCAGGACTGATATTGCAGCCGGTGCGCCCGGGAATGTTGTAAACAATCACCGGCAGGCTTACCGCCTGAGCTACCGCAGTAAAGTGCAGGATAAGCCCTCTTTGATCAGGCTTGTTGTAATAAGGAGCAATGACAAGAATTCCATCTGCTCCCAGCCTTTCGGCTTCCTGTGCATTGGTTGCTGTGGTCTTGGTGCAATTAGTGCCCACTCCCAGGATTACCGGATGGCGCGGTCCTGATAATTGTTTTACAAACTTGAAGAGCTCGATCCGTTCGCTGCCCTCCAGGGTCGGGCTCTCTCCTGTGGTACCGCTGACAAGAAGCGAGTCTGTTCCAGTGGCAATTAGATGCTCGACGACACGCTCAAGCGCACCATAATCAATCTCCAGCGAATCATCGAACGGGGTCACCATAGCGGTGATGATTCTGCCAAACAGGGGAGCATCTGTGTTAATCACCGTTAGCCTCCATAAGAAGTCAAATCCTTCTCTCTTACCTTTCAGGTTCCAACTCTCTGCCTGAGAAGCTCGTGTTTCAAGAGATACTCGGCAATTTGCACAGCATTCAAGGCTGCTCCGATCCGCAGGTTGTCCGCCACAATCCACATGTTTATGCCAGTGGGAGAGGAAGTGTCATGCCGGATGCGCCCGACATAGACAGGATCCTGGCCGGCGACATCAACCGGTGTGGGATAGATGCCTTTGTCAGGATCGTCCCATACTTCAATAGACGGGCTGTCGCAGAGAATTTCCCGTACCTGATGCGGGCTCAAGCGTTTCTCGAGATCTACAGTCACCGCCTCGCTGTGCCCGATGACAACAGGTACTCGCACAGCGGTTGCCGTGACAGGCAGGTCTGGGAGCTCGAGTATCTTCCTTGTCTCCTCAATAAGCTTGATCTCCTCCCTGCTGTAGAGGCTGTCGTCAAAAGCATCTATGTGCGGGATGAGATTGAAGGCGATCTGCCGCTGGAAGACCCGCATCTCATAGTCGCTTCCATGCAAAATTGCATGCGTCTGCGCCTCCAGCTCCTCCATCGCTTCTGCCCCGGCACCGCTTACAGACTGGTAGGTTGCCACAATCACCCGTTTAAGCCCGGCGGCGTCGTGGAGAAGCTTGAGCGGTATTACCAGCTGGGAGGTAGAGCAGTTAGGATTGGCAATGATGCCCTGGTGGCTGTGTAGCGCATGCGCATTCACCTCCGGCACTACAAGCGGTACTGCGGGATTCATGCGGAAGGCGCTGGAATTGTCGATAAGAGTTGCGCCGCTTGCCACAATCGCGGAGGCAAACTGCCTGCTTACCTCAGCACCAGCGGATGCCAGGACAAGATCAAGATCGCAGAAGGAATCTGCACTTGCAACCTCAACTCCATACTGACTTCCCTTGAAGTCGACTTTCCGGTCCTGGGAGCGGCTGCTGGCCAGAAGCTTGAGCTTGCCTAAGGGAAAGTCTCGTTGCTCAAGGACGGACAGCAACTCCTGACCGACCCGTCCGCTTGCCCCGAGAATACCTATATTTATATCTCCGGCCACTCAGACTCCCTGAACCTCTTTCGGTTTTAGCTTAAGCTCCAGGAGATGGTCGAGCCCGACTACCAGCCGATCTAGCTTGACTACCGCTTGCAAGCACATAAGTATACCCTTCTTGAAGCAGCTGGTGTTGAAGCTGTCGTGCCTGATTGTAAACAGCTCGCCTTCGGCGGCGAAAATCACCTCCTGATGCGAGAGCAATCCTGGCAACCTGAGGCAATGGACTCGGATGCCAGACTCTCGCCTGCCCCCGCGGCAGCCGGCAATAAGCTCCTTCTCATCGACCTTGGCAGGATTATAGTGTTGCCTCTCCGCCTCCAGCCTGGAGACTGTATGCATTGCGGTTCCCGATGGCGCGTCTACCTTGCCTAGGTGGTGCATTTCAACGATCTCCACGTGCGAGAAAACGCGCCCGGCTTGCCTGGCAAAATCCATCATAAGAACTGCCCCTACTGAGAAGTTGGGAATAATCATGGCCCCTAGCCTCTGCTTGAGGGCAAGCTCCCCAATAGCCTCCCTATCAGCTTCTGGAATTCCGGAGGTGCCGATGACAGGGCATACGCCAGCTTCGATCGCGTATCGGGCGTGGGAAGCTGCCGCCTCGGCAACCGTGAAATCAAGCAGCACATCAACCCTTCCTGCCGACAGCGCTTCATCGATTCCGTTACTTACACTTACTCCAGTTTCCGAGCGCAAGAGCAAGCTCCCCACATCTTGCCCGACGTAGGTTGCCCCCCTTTTTCCGAAGGCAGCGGCAAGCTCAAGGTTCTGATCTTCCAGGGTGGCGAGCGCAGATGCACGCCCCATCTTACCGTTAATGCCAGCGATTGCTACCCTGATTGGATCCGTCATGACCTTGTTGCCACCTTGAGTTGTGTGTTGAAACCAAGTGATCGCTACCCTCGGGTCTACTTTGCCGCCGGCCTTCAAACGCTCTGCTCTGGGTTTCCAGACCCGAGCCTGCTTAGCTGGCTGACAGTGATCTCGGCTGGCGGCCCATGCTCGCTGCTTTCTGCCTCGCCTTCCTGCTCAGGCGCTGACCGGCTCATGTTCTGGTGCTTGCATTCCAAACCGGTGGAGCCGAAGCCACCCTCTCCACGCTTACTTGCCTCCAGCTCCTCCGCTTCGACGACCTGGACCCTGGGAACCGGCGTGATTAAGAGTTGGGCAATTCGCTCCCCCGGGGTGACAGTAAAAGCCTCTTCGCCTAGATTGATCAATAGCACCTTGAGCTCGCCGCGATAATCAGAATCGATCGTGCCGACACAGTTGGTAAGAGTAACTCCCCACCTGTGGGCGAGCCCCGAGCGTGCCCGTACCTGCCCCTCATAGCCGGGCGGGATCTCGAGAACAAGCCCTGTGGGGATCTGGGCACGCTTGCCCGGCTCAATCGTAATCGGACAGGCAAGAGCAGCTGTTAGATCCAGTCCTGCAGCCCCGCAAGTCGCATAGGCAGGCAGGCTCGTGCAGTGGGGCAACCGTTTTACCTTTAAAATAATATCGTTCTCCATAAGCACCGCATTTTATCAATCTCCACCCCATGTCTTCTCGCTCCACCTCAGGTGGTCGCCCTGCTCCTTCGTCTCGCTCAGCCGCTCATATATTCATGATCTACTGCCTGCGTTTGCCAGCGTCAGCCAAAATACAAAAACACCACCCAGAGCTAGTCTGCGGTGGTGTTTAAGCTGCTGCCTGACTGCCCTTTGCTAGGGGCTCAGCATCTCCTCACGCTTCAGCCAGTCCTTCACGCGGGGCGGGCTCGCCTGCTGCTGTCTCCGGTAATGCGCCACCTGGCGTCTCCGCAGGGCCCCTCGGCTCATAGCAGTGCCTTCGCTACACTGCTCACCGTTTCTGTGAATAAGATACCAACCGTTTTCTCAGCTGAGAAGTCCCCCATATGACTTTTAAAGATTTGCTCCTTGTCAGCGTCTATTGCCGCCTGCCATCATGTCCCGCCGATATCAATTACATTAACAAGAGCCGGGCCCATGTGCTCTGCAAGGATAGCGGACGGTGTCTTATGACAGG
>CAYPBX010000117.1:0-7351 GCA_964409075.1 uncultured Candidatus Obscuribacterales bacterium | reverse complement strand
AGAGAAGGGTCTTGCCCTCTTCCCCCCCCTACAATCTCGCAGTTGCCGTCTACAGCTTCAGCAGTAGTATCTTCTACTGTTGGGGTATCTTTTGAGTTCGGAAACTCAACATCTATATTGGTGTGTTTTGAGTTGCTCCCGCCGCTGTCGACCTCGCGAAAATCCAGTTCTCCGACCATGGCTTATACCTCCCTCCAATGGAACGCTCGCAGTTGCGAGTCGCAGAGGAGCATACGCGCTGGATGTGAACTTTTTGTGATCAAGCGCAAGATAGGCGTTCTCTGCCAGGAATCTGATCGGCACGAGAGGATGCAGAAGGCGTCCTAATAGGGGTTGACGTATGCAGGTTCAATTGAAATCGCAAGGGAACAAGGGTCCAGCGTTGCACCAACAGCACAAACTACATGGTCGAACTCGGTTTCCTTGATTCGAAAGTCGATCGTTGCTTGGGCAGAAGCTTCGGATGGTTTGTAGCGATCCAGGAATTTACAACGTCTTTAAACGCGAATGCCTGTTCAATGATTTCCCCTGTCTCGTGTTCGGAGGCTATCTCTGCCAAGTCGTATTCGACAGTATTCCTCTTTACTCGGCATGTATCGAAATAGGCAGCCTGCTTGCTCCAATTGCAAGGAAAGAGACACGCTATGATTGCAAGGAGTGAAGGGCCGACCTCTCTTTCGGATCCATCGTACTGGCCGCACCGACTGAGAACCCATTCATTGCCTTCCTGCCTGAGCGCCCAGGTCCGAATGTGTGCAGGCCCTGGGAGCAACACTGCTCTAAGAATTTTCGATCATCTAGAAAATAGTTGTCTGGTTACATTGCATCTGTGCTTTATCGTGTCCAGCAGCCTGTCTGCCAGTGCTGCGTCGAACTCGGTTTGGCTGAGCAATTCTCTTTCGGCTTCTGCTGCTATCGGTATCTCTTCCGTTTGTCTGATGACTATTCTCTTAAGCGCCGGGAATCCGAAGCCGATTGTTTTGCACAATCGCTCCCAGTGGTGAGCGCGGACCTTCTCCGGATCGTAATGCCTGTCGATTTTCATGGCCATCTTCTGCGCCAGATCAGGATAAGCCGCAAGACAGAGGACATCGTAGAAACGGGCAAGTCTGATGTCGGTGGGCCCCACATGGAGTAAGGAAAAGTTTTTGGCATGAGCGTCCCAGTTTCCGATTAAAAAGTTGAAAACCATCATCTCGGCAAGGCAGTTTCGCGCCAGCGCTGGTCTGGACGTTTTCATCATGAGGTCGAAACAGGTTTTGAATCCCGGTCCGCCGTCGGATTGATACTTGTTTGCTGAGAGTACACCAAGTGCCTGGCAGAAATCTTCTTGATGAATTCGACGAATCATTCCGCCGCCCTGGCTCTCCCTGTCGTAACGCTGAATCAGCAGGTAAGGTATATCAGCTGCCTTTCTTATCTCTACGTGTGGGACATTCAGCCCAATGCGGCCTGCTACACGCATGCATACATACTCATTTTGAAGGGTGGATTCGTATGCTTCGATTGCTGGTTTCAATATATGGGTGGTTGGAGTGCCGCGACTCGGCAATTGAACCTGATTGTTGATTATGCAGACCGCAGCCTTGTCTTGCGCACCGGCAAGGGATAGTCGAACGCCTTCAATACCGATGAAGAGGGGCTTTTCGGGCAATTCGTTAATTTGGTTAGCCAGCTCCTTCTCCGAGAGCGGCTTTGTCTTTAGCTCGTGCCATTCGGGGTAGGAGTCGGAATCTGCGGGATTGTGGAGAGAAACCGCACCGGCGCAGTCGTAGCCTATCGCCTGCAGCAGGCGGAAAGTATTGTTCCAGTTGATACCGAATTTCCTGCCAATTGCCTGCCGGGCCTGGGAGCTTTCCGGCAGCAGCCCTCCGAAAAATGCTTCGCATGCGGAATTGTTGTAGGGCTCTTCACGCAGTGGCATGCTGAGCGAGAGCGCGCGCGGTGCTTCAGACAGGTAAGCGAACGACATCTGCCCGCCGATATCCAGTGCTAGCGTGCCGAGAAGATGACCATTGAGCCTGACGGCTAGCTTCCTGTCATTCATCGGTTACGCCCTGGGTGTCCCCCGGAGGCTCAACAGCAGTGAGGCGGATGCCGAGCATGCTTGCCACCCTCAAGGCTTTTTCGATCTCGCAACTGTGTTTGCCTTTCTCCAGATCTACAATGAAGCGGATTCCGGTGCCGCACGCGCCGGCGAGCCCGCCCTGCGTGAGCTGCTGGGCCGAGCGAACCCTCTTGATGAGCTGACCGAGATCTCTGGTGGATGTAATGTCCATAAGCGTTTTACGAATGTTACCGCACGGTAAATTATAGCAGTAGAAACCGTGGAATGAGCTTATTGTACCGTACGGTAACATTCGTATAATTTGAGCCGGGTTCTCGTGTCTGATTTTCCTGTACGGGAAAGTTAGTCTCGATTGCTGCGAATTATGTCGCCCGCGGGAGCTGGACTTCGGACAAGGCGCTCGGTCAATGTCAGTCCCTGTCCGGTCTCCACCCAGGTCTTCAAATCCTTTATCCTGCCGTACTCTCTGTCCGAGTGGTCATACTGGCTGCAGTGGCTGAGAACCCATTCGTTGCCGTCTTGTCTCAGTGCCCAGGTGCGATTGTGTGCGGGTTCTGGGCTCACCCCCCCCGTGTCTGGCTAGAGCGATTCGAGCTTCACGGTCTTGAAGATGGGTGTGCCAGATCTCGAAGTGGATGTTGGATGTGCTTGACGAAATGTGAACCTCAGGTAATACTGTTAGTATTACCTGAGGTAATACCCAAAGGCAAAAGAGCAGGAGAACCACACTAGTGCCGGCAAGATTCAGTAGAAGCAAGAAAGAGAAGGTAACGGTTTCGGTTGATGCTCACCTCCTCCGGGCAATAGACGCCTATGTAAAGGAAGCTAAGCAACCAGGAATTTCCAGGAGCTCTGTGTTTGAGGAGGCATTGCAGCTCTGGAAGCAGGAGTCAAGGGATCGCTTTGACGCCTTGTATTATGCCGGTCAGGCAGGCACCCTGAGGTCTGACAAGGACTCCTGGTCCTGGGTGACCACAGAAGCTGCCAGGCATATCTGGAAGGACAGTTAGCACCGAGCAACAGGTAACGCTCATCAGTCAATCAGTGGCTATGACTGTAGGTAATACTGTGCTGGTGTGGTCTGAACTTCCTGCCCGATAACGCTGGCTACGGTAAGGGGTTGGATGATACATGACTTCCACGCTCATTCCAAGCAACGGTGAAATCTGGTTCGTCAACATTCCTAACCAGCCCAGTGATCCTCATCAACCCCGAACAGCTATCGTGATCTCCACTAACGGCAGGAATCAGAACGCCAGCGACGTGATAGTTGTGCCCACCACGTCATCTGTCAACTTCCGCCCGCATCCATTGGTTCATGTTCATATCCCTGCCGGTGAGGGCGGATTGCCGAAGGATTCCTATGCGCGATGCGATCAGGTCACAACTCTTGATAAGAGCTTGCTGAGGGACGGTCCTCTGGGTGGTCCGGTTCACCTGAGCTACCGATGGAAGATCATCTATGCGGTGAGGCGCGCTATCGGTGATACCACTGTGTAGCGCTGAGCATCTGCCTACCAGAAAACGGCATTGAAGGCGAGCGTAAAGACAAGCGCGATAACCGCCAGTACGCCAGGGCGTTTGTACCAGATGACCGGCTCGGATGCCTGGCGATCTTCCAGGCCCCAGACCAGACCTTTGAGTTCTGACAAATTCTTTGGTCTGGTCACCAACGAGAGGCCGACGGTCACTGCAAAGCAGACTATCCAGGCGATGCCGGCTCTCCAGAAGTTGCCGGCCATGATCGAGTCGTAGGAGAGCAAACCGAATGTGGTGAGCAGATAATGAACTAAAGCTGCTGCAGTGCCTGCCACCAGTCCCCAGAAACCGCCGGTAGCGGTGGTACGCTGCCAGAACATTCCCAGAAGAAAGGTGGCGAACAGCGGTGCGTGAAAGATGGATGCAAGGAGCTGGATATAATCCATGATGCTGGGGAACCCCATTACTATATAGGCTGTTCCCATGCTTACTAAGATACCGCCTGCGGTGGCGATTCTGCCCATCCAGAGATAGTGACGATCGCTTTTTCCTGGGGCGATGTAGCTCTGGTAAATGTCGTAGGTCCAGACGGCGTTGAAAGCTGTTATATTCCCAGCCATACCCGACATGAAGCTTGCCAGGAAGGCGGTCAATCCTACTCCCAGCATCCCCGCAGGGTAGTATTTCTCCATCAGCAGCGGCAGGGCCATGTTGTATGACATGTCACTATGGTTGCTGCCCAGAGAGGGTATCAGACTGAGCGCCACCATTCCTGGTATTACGGCTATGAAGGGAAAGAGGATCTTTGGGAAGGCTGCGATTAATGGCGTTCTCTGCGCAGCGTTGAGATCTCTGGCGGCGAATGCTCTTTGTATGACCATGAAGTCGGTGCACCAGTAGCCGAAGGAGAGCACGAAACCCAGACCGAAGGTTATTCCCAGCCAGTCTACGCCCATCGGGTTCTGTGTTCCAGCCGTGTGCTCCCAGATGTGGCCATATCCGGCAGGCAGGCTGTTGACGAGTCCTTCCCAGCCGCCAGCATTCGCCATACCTATTACAGCTATGGGGAGGAAACCGAAGACCATGAGAAAGAACTGCAACACCTCGTTGTAGATGGAGGAGGTCAGTCCGCCTGCAGCTGTATAGGCGAGAACCACCGCGCAGGAGATCAGCATCGATGCGGTCATCGACCAGTTGAGCAAGAGCTTGAGCACCAGCGCCATTGCATACATGTTGATGCCTGAGATCAGAATCGTCGTGATGCCGAAGGAGATAGCATTGAAGGCTCTTGTCGGCTCGTTGAAGCGGTATTTGAGATACTCGGGGACGGATCGTATCCTGGAGCTGTAATAAAAGGGCATCATGAACACGCCGAGAAACACCATGGCTGGTATCGCTCCTACCCAGTAGAAGTGCGCAGTCATCAGACCGTACTCAGCGCTGTTGGCTGCCATACCCATGATCTCCACTGCGCCCAGATTGGCGGCAATGAAGGCAAGGCCTGTTATCCAGGCTGGAATCGATCTCCCGGAGAGGAAAAAGTCCTCGCTCTTTACCATGCGACGCTTGAGCAGGAGACCAATTCCTATTACATAGGCAAAGTAAACAGCGATGATTGCGTAATCGACAAAGCCCAGGCGCATAACGTTCCTCTTTTGCGGGAGAGAAAGAACAATTCTAGCTGCAACGCCAGCGCCATCAGTTCTCTCCGGCTAAAAAGGCACGCATTTGGAGGAGCAAGTACAACCAGCCTGGGCGCAATTGTCAGCCCCGTTCCTTTATTTTTCTGGCTCTCTCCTCTGCTGCCCTGGCCTCTTGGTATCGCGATGTGCCTCGCAGGCTCTCAGCATATTTCTCCAATAGCGCGGCTAGATACTCATGCTCCGGGCCAAGTACCTGTTCCTGAATTTCCAGTGCTTGCCTGTAGAGCTGTGCAGCCTCCTCAAGGCGGTTCTGCCGGGCGCGTAGCGAGCCCATGTTGAAGAGGCTCGTGGCGAGGTCGAGATCGAGCGGCTTCAACATTTTTTGCCTGATCCTGAGCGCTCTTTCATAGAACGCCTCTGCAGCGGCATAATTTCCCTGCAGAAAATAAATGGATCCGAGATTGTTGAGATTAGCTGCCAGCCGGGGATCCGCATCACCAAACTTCTTAGCTTCGTAGACAGCCTCCCTCAGCTTTACTTCGGCCGTTCCCAGGTCTCCTTTCTTAAGTGCAGCAATGGCAGCATCGTTGTGCTTTTGCCAGTCTGATTGCCCAGAGCATGCTACTAGAACCGGGGATGCCAGTATCAGCGCTAGCAATAGTGTGAGAGCCCACCGTCTCACTAGCCTTTGATCTCCTTACCTAGATCTTCATTATCGTAGAGTGAATTAGCTCTGGCGCATATCACTTCTAATAAAATGGGATACATTTGCAAACGGCAGCACGCTGCAGGGTGAGATTAATCCCGCGAGTGCCTAGACGACTACAGGACGGGAGCAAGAGGGCAGGTTATGAACAAATTATCTTCAGTGCGCAGCTTGACTTCTCGCAAGGCGAGCTGTTTTACCGAATCTGTAATAAGGGAGATGACCAGGCTTGCAGCTCATTACGACGCGGTCAACCTCGGACAGGGAATGCCTGACTTTGCCTGCCCCCGTGAGCTCAAGAGAGCAGCTTGCCAGGCTATCAACGCCGATATCAACCAGTATGCAATCACCTGGGGAGCCAGGGACTTCCGTGAGGCTATCGCGCGCAAGTGTTCCAGTTACCTCAACCTGACGATAGATCCAGAAAGAGAGATCACTGTTACCTGTGGATCGACCGAGGGGATGATTGCGGCCATGCTGGCGACAGTCGATCCTGGCGACGAGGTCATCGTCTTCGAGCCGTATTACGAGAACTACGGACCGGATGCAATCCTCTCCGGGGCCAGCCCGCGTTATGTAAGACTTCATCCTCCCGACTGGAGCTTCAGCGAGAGCGAGCTTAAGGCTGCCTTCAGCGACCGGACAAAGGCGATTATCATAAACACGCCTAACAACCCGACCGGCAAGGTGTTCACACGGCAGGAGCTGGAGCTGATCGCCTCTTTGTGCCAGAAGTGGGGCGCACTGGCCATCACCGACGAGATTTATGAGCACATTCTTTATGACGGCAGGCAGCATATTGCAATCGCCTCGCTGCCGGGAATGGAGAATGTGACTGTCACAATCAACAGCCTTTCGAAGACATACAGCGTCACCGGCTGGCGAGTGGGCTATATAATCGCCGGCGTTGAGCTGACGCAGGCTGTAAGGAAGGTGCATGATTTTCTCACCGTTGGGGCACCGGCTCCGCTGCAGGTTGCCGGCGCGGCCGCGATGAGGCTGGGAGCAGATTATTACGAGAAGCTGGCCAGAGATTATACTCAGATGCGGCAGGCGATGCTCGATATGCTCGAGCGGGTCGGCATACCGTATTTCCGGCCGGAAGGCGCCTACTATGTGCTGACTGATATAAGCGGTTTTGACTTTCCTAATGATGTCAAGTTTGCCGAACACCTGGTGCGCGAGGTGGGTGTGGCCGTTGTTCCGGGCTCGAGCTTTTACAGCAACCAAAAAGACGGTGCCAACTATGTTCGTTTCTGCTTCAGCAGAAAGCTCGGGACCCTTGCCGAGGCAGGCCGAAGGCTCGAGCAGGTCATGCCGGTCCGCCCCGTTTGAGCAAAGAAGCGGCCAACAAGAGCTTTGTTGCGGACCGTTGACACTCAATTGAGAATATCCCAGACGCACAGCGGCGGGAGAACCGACCCGACGGAGCGCTCATTTTTGAATAACCAGGCT
>CAYPBX010000116.1:0-7388 GCA_964409075.1 uncultured Candidatus Obscuribacterales bacterium | reverse complement strand
AGCCCTGCCAGCTTGTTGTCGTCCAGGAGCCCCTTTTTTCTCAGGTAGGACTGGAAGCGGATGAGCGGATCCTTTGCCAGCCACTCCTCCTCCTCCTTGGCCGACCTGTACTTCCTGGGGTCGTCGGAGGTGGTGTGGGGCGCGATTCTGTAAGTCAGCCCTTCTATGAGCGTCGGCCCCTCCCCGCGCCGGGCTCGCGCAACCGCCTCCTTGGTAGCCTGGAAGACAGCCAGTACGTCGTTGCCGTCTACGCGCATGCCGGGCATGCCGTAGGCTACGGCTCGCTGGGCGATAGTCTTGCAGGCCATCTGGCGCGAAAGCGGCACTGAGATGGCGTACTGGTTGTTCAGGCAGACAAAGACGACCGGAGCCTTGAAGACAGAGGCGAAGTTCATAGCTTCGTGGCAGTCCCCTTCCGAGGCTGCCCCATCGCCGAAATAGGTGATGACCACCTTCTGGTCCTTTTTGATGCGCATGGCCATGCCGAGTCCGACTGCATGCGGCAGATGACTGGCGATTGGCACGCAAAACGGAAATTCCTTAAGCCCGGGCGGCGGGCTTGCCCCTTCCTCGAAGCCGTTCCAGTAGAGAATTATTGTCTCTAAAGGCCAGCCCCGGTAAAGCATTCCAGCAAGCTCCCGGTAAGCAGGAACGTGCCAGTCATCCTTGCCAGCGGCAAAAATGGAACCCATAGATACTGCCTCGTGCCCTGCGGACTGGGGAAAGGTGCCGATGCGCCCCTGGCGTTGCATCTTCAAGAAGCGCTCGTCGGCGCGGCGGGCATAGAGCATATAGCGGAAAATTGTCAGCAGCTCTTCGGTCTCCAGATCCGGTTCGTGCTTGCTGTCCACCTGACCGTCAGCATCCAGGATCGACAGGCATTCGATGGTTGCTTCGATATCAAGAGCTTTTCTCGGCATGGCCTCGCGCTCTGGTGTAGTCAGATCGGCAGGTTGAGGAAGATACGGAGGTGACACCCGGATCCCGGCACCTGTAAAAGAAGCTGGTAGAATCAGCTTCCTGGGAGCGCTCAATAGCCCGGGCACAGTATGTCATATTAACGTTGACAAGGACAATGAGTTAATCAGGGAGCAGCAAGCAAGATCGTTAATGGCTCCAGCTTTTCAGTAGATTGAAGCCAGGCTTGACAAGATGGGATCGGCAAGAGAAATCTTAAGGAATAAAACTGAAGGCAGCGGCAGGCGAAAGCCGGAGTGGTTGAGGGTGCCTTTGCCGGTCGGCACGTCTTACAGGCGCATGAAGGAGCTGCTCAAGAAGAACAGTTTGAACACCGTCTGCGAGTCGGCTGCCTGTCCCAACAGGGGGGAGTGCTGGTCGCGCTCCACCGCAACCATAATGATTCTGGGCGATGTCTGCACGCGCAGCTGCGGCTTCTGCAATGTGAAGACCGGCAGACCCGGCGAAATTGATCGCCAGGAGCCGGAGAGAGTTGCAGAGGCTGTAGCTACGATGGGCCTTGCGCATGCGGTCATAACCTCCGTCAACCGGGACGAGCTCCCAGACGGTGGCGCCTCGGTATGGGCTCAGACGATAAGAGCAGTGCGCAGGCGCTGCCCGCAGACTCGTATCGAGGTTCTGATACCAGATTTTTGCGGCAACTGGGAGGCTCTTGGGCTGGTGATCGAGGCGGAGCCAGATGTTTTGAACCATAATGTAGAGACGGTGCCGAGGCTCTACAGGCGCGTCCGACCGCAGGGGAAGCTTTCAAGATCGCTTGAGCTGCTTGAGCGGGCAAAGCTTGCCGGACTGACTACAAAATCTGGATTCATGGTCGGGCTGGGGGAGAGCGACCAGGAGGTATTTGCTCTTCTGGATTCCCTGCAAGCAGCTCAGGTTGATATGGTAACCATTGGTCAGTACCTGCAACCGACCGGTTTACACCTGCCAGTTGAGTGTTGGGTGACTCCGGAAACATTTGCTCACTATAGAGGCTACGGGCTCAGGCTTGGTTTTAAGAATGTCTTTTCAGGGCCTCTTGTCCGCAGCAGCTACCATGCTGAGGAGCAGGCGGCGTTTGCAAGCAGGAGGTAAGCGATGGGTGTTAAGGAGAAGGTAAGCAATGTCGGGTTTCTCTCGGCAGTGATTGTGGTATCAAAGCATCCCCGGCGTTTGGTCGAGTTTTACCGCGACGTGGTCGGGCTGCCGCTAGTCGAGGAGAAAGACGGTGCGGGACCGGTGCATTTTGGCTGCGAGCTGGGCGATGTCCACTTCGCTATTCATCCAATCGACTCCTTTCCCGACAACCTGTGGGGCAAAGGGTCAGTAAGGCTCGCCTTCAACGTCTTCGATCTGGATGAGCTCATGGAGAGGTTAAAGCGGCATGGCGTCATGCCCATATTTCCTCCCCGGCAGACAGCTTTCGGTCAGGTTACTGCGGTCAACGATCCCGATGGCAACTACCTGGAGTTCACGAAGCTCGCTGATACCTGGCTTGATCGCCTGGAGAGCCGGAGCCTGTCCCAGAGCAATCTGGTGGCTGCCTGGAGGCGCTGGTGCGAATCCAGGTAAGTGCTTATAACTCGGCAAAGTTCATTGATGAGTAATATTTCTTTAGACTTAAGGTAGAACTTCAATCAAAATGCTCTTGAATACTGGGGCGTCGGCATTGGTGGGCTGGGCGGTGCTGAAGAGCAGTAATCCGGAAGCGACCTCTGTATTTGATCTTTCGAGCCCGGGCAGGCGCTCCCGGGCAGGTTTCTCTTTTGATGAAGAGAAACTCTGGCTTGCCATCAGGCAGGATGTGCCCGCCCAGCGCCCCTGCGAGAGCCACAAATTATCCGACTGTCTGCCCTCTGGTGTTTCTCACGAATCGGCAGTTAGGGCGATCTGGCTCCTTGTCCTTTCATCTAAATGTGCCGAGCGTCTTTCTGCAGCTTGCCTGCCAGATTGCCCGCCGGAGTGTCTGGAGCATCTGGCAGCCGATCGCGATGCGCGTATCCGGGCAGCTGTGGCTGCCAACTTGAAAACGCCAGCAGAAACGCTGGCGCGTCTGGCCGTAGATGCAGATGTTGCAGTGAGACGGTCGGTTGCTGGCAACAGGAGCTGTCCGCCTGGCTCACTAGCTGTGCTTGCCCAGGGAGCTGAATCCGGAGTCAGGCTACAGGTAGCCTGTAATCCGGCTTGCGCTGCTGAAATCCTGGCGTTGCTCTGCCGGGAGGGCGATGAGTACATCTTGAGCGCTGCTGCCTCACACCCGCGCACCCCGGCTGACTGCCTGGAGGCTCTGGCTGAAAGTGAAAGCGAGCTCGTGCGCAGGGCAGTAGCAAAAAACGCCGGGGTGCGGGCGGAAACTCTCGATGCTCTGGCAGGCGATGACAGCGCGCCTGTCAGGCAGCTGGTGGCTGAGAATCCGAAAGCCTCCGAGCTGGCCCTGGATCGACTCAAGGTAGACGTTAATGTGTATGTCAGGCGCGCAGTGGCCAGACACCATAATGCAAGCCAGCGATGCCTGATGACGCTTGCTGGCGATGCAGATCTGTTTGTCCGCTATCTGACGTCGGTGCACGGGCGTCGCCCGCCAGCGGCCCTTCAAGCTCTCTGCCGCGACCCGGATCCATTGATAAGGTCAACGGTGGCCCGGAGCGAAGATGCTCCGCCAGCGGCACTGATTGTACTCAGCCTGGATGCTGACACCAAGGTCAGGGTCTGGCTTGCCCGCAACGCCAGGTCCCCGGAGCCTGTTCTCAGGCATTTGGCTACCGATCCGCACCCGGCTGTGCGCCGGGCCATACTCGAGAATCCGAGCGCTCCTGCGCAGATCCTGGCAGCTCTCAAGGTCGATCCGGATCCCTATGTTTCCAGGCCAGCTGGTTCTATGCTCGGCGATCTGGCAGTTAAGCAGGCAGCGCTGCTTCCGGAGCCTGTCGGTCTCGAACTGGAGGCTGCCGCCGGCGGCAAGTCCCTGAGCCATACGCTGGCACGCCTGGCCAGCGATGAGAGAGGGTATGTGCGACAGGCGGTGGCTGGTAACCCGGCTACACCTCCGGAGACTCTGGCCGGCTTGGCCTGGGATTGCATCGACGGTGTCCGGCAGGAGCTGGCCAAAAACAGGTATTGCCCGTTTGTGGCCCAGGAGATTTTAAGTCGCGACAGCAATGAATACATAAGGCTTCTGGTCGCGGAACAAGCCCATACTCTGCCCTGCATTCTCGAGCGCCTGGCAGGCGATCATGATGTCTGGGTAAGGCGTGCCGCAGAAAGACAGCTGCGGTCCGGCAGCTCCCATCAATTCATCGGCCAGCTTTCTGATCTGTGATCTCAAGCTGCGTACCGAGCGTTCATGCCCGTTGACGAGCACGGTCAGAGCCAGCTGCTTTCCCTGTGCAGTTGTTATTATGCCTGTTATAGCGCATATGCTGTCCATGGCGCCTGTCTTGTAGCGGAATCGAGCTCCATGGTGGCCATGCCTTGTGCTTAAAAGGTCCAGGAAGACCGAGCCATTTTCCCTGGATGACATCTCTTTGAGCACCAGGTTGAGCGCGTGAGGGCTGACGAGATTCTTGCGTGATAGCCCGCAGGCGTCAAAGAGAAGAGTATGGTTACCGGGGATGCCGTTTCTCCTCAACCAGGCAGTCACGACCTTGAGACCGGCTGCCTCCGGGCTGCTCTCATTATTGGCTTCACTGCGGTTAGCTCCCAGGGTGCGCAAGAGCTGCTGGGCGTAGAGGTTGTCGCTGCGCCTGAGCGTGGTTTGCAGTATCTGTGTGAAGGGCCCTGACGTGTGTACAGCCAGAGTCGTCAGCGGCCCGTGCGGCTCAATTTTGCCATCGGCAATTTCAATGCCCGCGGAGCGGGCGTATGCTCGCGCTGCCGCCAGGTGAAACTCAGTCGGGTTGGTTAGAAAGTAAGTGGGCAGGTAGCTTCCCTTCAGAAAGGGGCTCCTGACCTGGTAGATCTTGCCCGATTCGCGATCCCAGGTAAGCCATCCAGCTACTCTTTTCGCCTCAATCAAGCTGCTCTGCAATGACGACATTCTCACCTGAGTGTGCAGGCTCTCAACGGGCAGATCCGGCAGGCGGCTCCCTGGTGCAATCAGGTTTCGATCGACTACCAGGCTTGAGGAGGCAGGCATCCAGTGCTGAGCCCAGTCTTCTGCCATCCAGGCCGGGCAGAAGTAATCATAGGCGCCGGGCGGCTCCTGCACATGGATGGTGCCGCCGACTCGAGTGAGCCCGCTTCTCCTTGCTTCATGGAAAAGCGCGATTAATGCTGACCAAGTCAGCTCGGGATCCTGAGATGCGTCCAGGATCAGGTTTCCGAGAAGCTCGCCGCCGACCAGACGACCTGATGCTAAGAGGCTGGTCGTGTACCTGAAATCAGCTCCCAGAAGATCGAAAGCACAGCTGGCAATGATGATTTTTGCCGATGATGCTGGCGTGAAACGGCGCGCGGCGTTGTGGCTGTAAAGTATCTTCCCGGAATTTAGCTCCATAATCTCAAGCCCCACCAGGGAAGATGCCAGCTGGGCGCTGGCTAGAAAACGCTCGGCTGCCCTGGTGATTGCTTGATCGCCTGGCGCTGCTGCCTGCCAGGTGGTGGCTACAGGATTGCTGAGGTGGGAAGGAGAGGCTGGCGATGCGCAAAATACTGCTGCGACCGACAGGCACAAGAGGAGAACTTTCACCTTTATGCCTTTGGGTCCCGTCTGATGCTGTCGCCTCATCTGATTTTCAGGAGGTTTTTGATGCCGAAGCCGATCATGTCGGGGTTGGCTTTCAGGCGGCGCTTGCAGTATGGTCCGGCAACCTCCGCCGAGCCGAAGGGAAGATAGAGACGTACCAGGACCCCGGAGGCAGCAAGTGCCTCTTTATGCTCCCTGTCGGCAGCAGGTAGCCTCTTCTCCCAGCCTGCAAAATATGAGCCGCAGGTGAGCGCCTTCTGGACCCCTCTGCGTGGCACCCCCATAAGAAACTGGGTTTCGAAGCGGGTTGGCGGCACCGCCTGGGGGATTACCGCCTTCTGAAAGAAGCTCTCCAGGCACTTGAGGTCATGGGTAGCGATTTCTATATAGGCGCCGCGGGCAGCAAGCTCGCAAGCCAGCTCTACCAGAACCGCTTTCATGGCTGGCTTGGCAGTATGCGCAATCTCGGCCGGCTCATTGTATATTCCGATGACCAGTCTGACGCGCGTGGTCTGATCAAATCTCTTTATGTCGTTGCGGCTCCGGAACAGGCGTGATTGCAGGACGGTGCCGGTCTGGCTGAAGCCTTCCTGCAGAAGGGAGAAGTAAGTCTCAAGCTGGAAATCTGTCCAGTTGTGGTCTTCAGCTTCGATAGTGACCCTGATCTGCCTCTTGTGGGCATATGCGACCAGCCCTTTGATGCGCTCGTAGGCTCTCTCAAGCGCAGCGCGGCAATGAGCGCCGCCGGCAGGTTTTTCGGTGCTGAACATAGACGGCTTGAGGGAGACGGTCATCTGCTCCCTGGCATCCGGGCAGGGAAGCGGTGACTCGCATATGCGGTCGATCAGATTGCGGTAACTGTCGACGGCTTCCTGGCAGAACTGCTCCGAGCGCGCGTCCTCTCCCAGTATGTCTATGGTGGAGGTAAAACGGTCGTCGCGATAAAGCCTGTGGGCTAAATTGACAGCCTCCCCGGCAGTCCTGCCGGCCAGGTAAGGCGATGCCATGATCAGCACAAGTGACGATGGTATGGCGTCCAGCAAAGATCTTTCTGCCTCTAAAGGATTCTGCGTTGCGCTGCCTGCAACCGGACTTACTGCAACCGGCAATTCTACCCTGGTGCCCAGTGGTCGATTCATCCTTGGCTCTTAATTAGGTACTACCATTGCTGGCATTATAAATGCTTTGTAGTTTGCCTTCCGGCAACCTCAGCACCCGCCTGATTCAAGGCGCAAGAGCCCGGTTGCCTGGTTCAATATCACTAAATCCTGGCGCCAAGTTGAGGATGCTTGAGCTGGCGATGCTCTTGCCGCCGTTAGCGGTCAGGAAAAAGCAGAGCGTAGTCCGCCAGCATCTTCACCTTTTCCGCCTGGGCTGATATGAGCTTCTCCAGGTTGCCAGCGGCACGCGAGATTGAGAGTATATAAGTATTGTCGGGGTAGTCGTTACCGCGTGGAGCTATCCAGATGGCCTGGAAATCAGGGGACGCCAGCCGGCTGACCAGCCGCCTGGGGTTGTAGATAACTGATTTTTCAATGTGGCCGGGCTTTTTTTTCTTCAGGTTGCGTGTCAAAGATGTAATTGCCGGCATGATCTCCTCATCTGATGCCAGATCCGACCCCGGGATCTCGATGACGATTGCATCTACCTTGCCGGTCTGCCCAAGCGAGCCGGCAAACATAGTTACAGGCGGCTGCTTGCCTCTAAAGCGTGCCCAGGTCCAGTTATCGATGCCTGATTCGGTCCG
>CAYPBX010000115.1:0-7488 GCA_964409075.1 uncultured Candidatus Obscuribacterales bacterium | reverse complement strand
CTTGATAAGCGCCCTGAGCGCATCCGTCGTGCGCTGCCGTGCCTTGTTCTCCAGCACCTGCCCCAGGAGAACCAGAGTGATGATAACAGCAGCAGAATCGAAGTAGACAGGCGGCTTACCATCATCGCCAAAAAAAGCCGGCGGTAAGAGTTGAGGAACGAGAGCGGCAATCAAGCTATACAAGTATGCTGCTCCCGTGCCAACAGCGATAAGCGTAAACATATTCGCCTTGCCAGTAACAATTGAGCGCAGTCCGCGCTTAAAAAACGGATAGCCGCCCCAGAGCACAACAGGCGTTGCCAGCAGAAGCTGAACATACACGAGCATACACGCATCGATGGCTGAGGCAGAAGCATGCAGCACCATTGCGCCCATGG
This sequence comes from uncultured Candidatus Obscuribacterales bacterium, assembly GCA_964409075.1. Classification (GTDB taxonomy): domain Bacteria; phylum Cyanobacteriota; class Vampirovibrionia; order Obscuribacterales; family Obscuribacteraceae; genus CAYPBX01. The sequence goes on along the minus strand of CAYPBX010000115.1, from coordinate 7,111 downwards.
CAACAAGAGCCAGCGGGGCGCAGAGAGCCAGGCATACCCAGAAGCGTCTGGTCATGCCAGCGTCATTGTCTGCATCAACATTGCTTGCCGGCGTAACTGGCTCCAGATCCATGCCGCACTCTGTGCAGCTTCCTGTACCGGTCTGGACAATCTCCGGGTGCATCGGGCAGGTGTATCGGTCCGTCCTCAACCAAGCCCGCGCGTCTCGCCCGCTGCCTGGCAGGCGACGTTCTGCCATAAGAAAACTCTCTGGAGCCTCCTGAAAGCGTGTCTTACACCCTGGGCTGCAGAAGTAGTAGCTCCTACCTTCGTACTCTGACGAGGACACGCCTTCACTTACACTGACCTTCATGCCGCATACCGGATCGCTTGGCAGCGCTGCGTATTGGAAGGCATCACGGCGACAGCATGTCTCATTTTCAGGCGTGCCCAGCTGCTCAGGTTTTCCTGCCATCATGACTCCCCCAGACGAGCAACCATTTTAGAGCACTGGCAGCAAGAGATTTTCAGCAATTAGGCCGCCAAGGACGGTTTCTCCATCCGTTTATCGTCTGCGACCAACCTGCCGTCCTCCATATAGAGAATACGATAATTCCCCGTCAAACACGCAAGACCGTATATGAGAGTGGTGATGTTGAATTGGGAAAGGCGGTAGCCGCCATCAGCTTCCAGCTCAATCTCCATGCACCAGTCAAGCAATCTTGGTCCTGCTGCGCGGTTACAGCCCTCTGATTGACAAAGGAGTATGATGTATGTTCCATTCCAGCTGTAAATGCGCTTTACAGACAGGCGCTTGCTCGAGGTCAGTAGATACATGAACAACCGCTCACGCACTCGCTTTAGGCTACCTGCCCTGCTTACTCTTGTCTTCTTCCTTGTTGCAGCTGGAACATCGCCTGTTCTATGCATACACCAGCGTGTGAACACGGCAAGAGTTCCTATTGCCCGGCTTGTTGCCAACCTGGAGAGGATGGCAGGCAATGCCTCTTCCGGCCAGCAGAAGGCACATTGCGAGTTTCTGATCGGCAGATTGCATTCCATGGCTTATGCAGAGCGCACAGAAACAGCATATGTTCGCGCAGATGAAGCACCTCTCCCTCGTAATCGTATGCCCAGCATCAATCAAGATGAAATGCCGTTCTTCGGTTACTCTGCCGCGCATACACAGTTTTATGTTGACCGGAGGAAACCCGCTACAACAGCTGCAAGGGAACATCTGAAAGAGGCTATCCGGCACTACCGCAGATCGCTTGAGCTGGATAACTCTTCTCTTCCCGCTGTCCTGGGACTTGCCTGGTGCTTAGAGCAATGGGGAGACAGGAACGCTGCAATCCCGCTTTACCGAAGAGTAATCAGAGAAGGCTGGCAGGCGGAAAAGGGCAAAGAGAAGGGCATGAGGGGTGAATCCGTTACTGCCGAGGCCGGCAAGTACCTAGTTCTCCTTTTAGATCGAAGAGAAGATTTGAGCGAAATCAAAGACATCGCAGCTAAGCTCAAGCACATAGGGCGCATTTATACCTGGGTAACGCCAATTGCCGTACCACTGTCGGCATCTGTTTTGCGCGCGAATGTGATGGAGGAGCGCTCTGTTTCATTTCGGCTGGCGGACGAGCCGAGTCTCAAGTACCATCCCTGGATCTCGGCAGAATCAGGCTGGCTGGTTTTCATGCATCAAAAGAAGGATAACATCAATTGTGCTTCCGACCTGATTGGGAAATTCGCTTTTCGTCTCATGTGGCGTGATGGATACGAAGTCCTGCAAGCTCTCGACGACAACGGAGACGGGATCTTGAAAGGCAACGAGCTGTCTAATTTATTTTTGTGGTGCGACAAGAATAAAAATGGAAGGTCTGATCGCGATGAAATCAAGCCCGTATCCTCATTCGGTATCACAGCCCTGTCTTGCGGTCCAGCACACGAGTCGGATGGCACGCTTGTGTGTCCTGGAGGAGTCGTGTTCAGCAATGGACAAAAAAACGCCACCTACGATTGGTACCTCAAGCCCAACTGAGCTGCATGGGCAGGAGCTGCACACGTGGTGCCACCTAGCAGCTCAGGATAACCGAGCCCTGGAGATCCCCTGAATTTACAGCACTGCCACAAGAGTTTAACGAAGGGTAACTACAATAGGCTAAGAATTGCCTGATCCTATTTTCAATCCATGCGAATCCCTCTCTTCCGTACTCTTCTCTCCGTCGCCCTTGCATCCTTGCTAGCAACGAGTCCCGCTGCAATCCACCACGCTGCCGCCGAAAACAACCTTGCCGCTAGCGAGCTGGTTGATTCTTTTCTCAATCCTGAGTCATCCTTGGACGAGAGGCGCAAGGCCATGTTTCACCTGAGTCGAGACGAGCGTAATGCCAGAGAGCTTCCTGTCGAACTTATAGCCAAAGCGCTGGTGGACCAGAATATCTCAATTCGCCTGCACGGAGTCTTTGCTTTGCGATTCAAACAGCCGCCAAGTGCTCGTTGCCTGGAGCTGTTGTCCCAAGCGCTTCGAGACAAGAATGCCATTGTACGCCACAATGCGCTCGACTCGGTCTCGGCTCTCGGCAAAGCTGCGAAGCCGCTCGAGAGCGATATCCGGGGCTGTCTCCTTAACCCTGACTATCTGGTCCAGGTGACAGCAACAGAAACATTGGCAGGGCTACCTGAGCTCTCGCCCGATACGATAATCGCCCTGACAAGGAAGCTCGAATCTCCCCATGCATCGATTCGGGGAGCAGCAGCGCAAGCCTTGCGCAGGGCAGGGAGGAGGAGTGCATCGAGCAGCCAAGCACTGGTCTCAGCAGCAACCCTGGGAGATGATCCCTGCATCATTAGCATCCAGCAGGCACTGCTCGCCACAGTAGCAACAACTGCTCCAGTTTTGCCTGCCTTCAAGAAGCTTCTTGCCTGGCCATCTCAGCCCTATCATCGGTTAGCGTTGGAAAGCCTTACAGGTAGCGACATGCGGGTTCCACAACAACTGCACTCTTTACTCTTTCATTTTCTCGAAACAGGAAGTACTGAGGACAGGCGTCTTTCCCTTCTGGCGCTAAAGAATGCCTCGAACAATCACACGCAAGTAATGGACGGTGTCCTGCGCTTTCTAGACAACAACCCGAGCATCCTCGTGGATTATGTTCGGGAGGCCCTGTTTGAGCTGGCCTCCAGAGAACAAGGAGCGCTTTCGCGGTTTGCTCAGAGCAAACGGTTTGTGCAATTGACGGACAACCGGTACGAATTCCTGCGCCAACACCGTGACGCTCTGAAAAAGGCAGGGGTGGCCCTTATTGAATTTACAGTAGAGGAGCACCCTGGAAAACGCGGAGAATCCATCATTATTGCAGCGTCTGGAAAGCACCAGAACTCAAGGAGATTTACGCTGCCAATTGCTTTGGGCGCAAGCGCAGGATATCTCACTGTTCATGCAGAGACGAGTGTTGCAGATTCAGTGAGGGTAACTGTTAGAGAGCTTGGTGCAGTGTTCCAGTTGTATAGCCAGGGTGAGATCCCGTATCCTCAGCTGACAAGCCGACCAAAACCAGTTTCTGCCTGGCGTACTCAAAGACCGCTGCCTGGCCGCACCTACAGGATTGATCTAAATCCGAATGTAGGAATTGGTTATGGCAGCAAACTAAAAAGCAATCAGTATTTTGCCCTTCATACAGTCGCAATTCGCGTGCAAGGATTCAAGGCAGGCAAACTAATATTTGAGCGAATTCTCCACTACGAGATCCCCCAGAGCTGTTAATCGAAACGTTGAGATTGATCGTTGTTGAGGTTGTACAATTAGGTGCTCCAAAATCAACAACGGTATGTCTTGGTAAGCAAAATGAACAAACCCCAACACTACGATGTGGTAGTGATTGGCAGCGGGCTTGTAGGCGCTGCCGTCTCTTGCGACCTTATTGCCAGCGGCGCGACTGTAGCTGTACTCGAGGCAGAATCTGAGATTTGCGCAGGCAGCAGCAGATCAAACTCTGGCATCCTCCATACCGGCTTTGATTCCACTCCTGGCACGCTGGAGACCGAGATGATCCTGTCCCAGGCAGGGCGTTGGCAATTCATATTTGCCGAGCTGGACATACCTTATATAGTGCCGGGAGCGATCGTCCTGGCAAGATCGCAGGAGGAGGAGACAGCGCTGGAGAGGCTTGCAGGCAATGCTGCTCAACAGGGCATTAAGATAGACATGTTGACCGGGTCCCAGTTGCAGTCACTGGAGCCAGGAGTTCCAGCGTCGGCGGGCTTGTTAGTCCCAGCCGAGGCCATCACAGACCCGTATGAGGTTGTACGTCGACTGCTGTCGGTTGGTCAGGATGTAAGCTTGAATTCGAAAGTAAGGAATCTGGCGCAAGACCGCGATCATCTTTTAATTGAAACTGGAAACCAGAGCCTCCTGGCACGATTTGTCATCAACTGCGCTGGACTATATGCCGACGAGATTGCTTCTGCCGGGGAGTTCAAAATCACTCCACGTCGCGGTGAGTTCATTGTTTATCCTAAGGAGACTGCCAGCCTTGTGCATCATCTCCTTCTTCCAGTACCGAACAAATTCACAAAGGGAGTTCTGGTCTTTCCTACTTTATATGGGCATGTCTGCGTGGGACCCACAGCCGAGGATCAGGACGACAAAACAGATTGGATGCCTAGAGCAGATGCGTTGAGGATTTTGGAGCAGAAGGCAATCGAGGTTGTCCCAGCCCTTCGCGCATATAGGCCAGTCGATGCGTGGGCCGGGCTGAGGACGGTTGGGCATCCACATAACTATTACATCGAGTTCTCAAATAATTTCCCCAATCTTCTTCACGTTGCAGGCATCCGCTCAACCGGCCTATCAGCCTGCCTGGGCATCTCTCAGTATGTAATTAAGCGATTGCAAGAGAGAGGGTTTCAACCGGTCGCAACCCAACTGAGGAAGGTAGCTACTCCAAGAGAACCGCTGACGCCCTGGTGGCACAGGCTCAATAATCTCCGCCAGATACAAGTCGCAGTAGCCAGCAATGTTTCTCGGCATTGATCAGGGCACAACCAGCACCACAGTCATTGAAGTGCAAGCACTGCGGAATCCAGGTCAGCATCAGGTGCTGATCGCGCTCACATAGCCCTTCCTAGCATAGCGCAGGATTTTTCGGTCGCGTGTAACAATGGTCGCCCTTTCCACTCGAGCGGTCGCGACAATAAATCGATCGGCCGGATCTTCATGAAAGGTGCCGGGAAGAAAGCAGGACTCCAATGCAACTTCAGTCGAAAGGGGCACAACTGTCAGTCCAGGTTGCGAGAGAGCCTCGGACACCCAATCGCGACAGCTCTTGTTGAGCACAAGTCTTGCTCCGGTCTCCAGCTTGGCAAGCTCCCAAACGCAGATGGATGGAAGAAGTACTAATCCGTCCTCGGCAGCACGTTCGATGGCCAACCGAGCAGACTGTGACAGCTCCGCACTCCCATCAACAAGCCAGACCCAGACGTGAGTATCCAGGACTACCGGCTCCAGGTCACTCATTCGCCTCCCAGCGGACATCAATGGGATCAATTATGTTTCCATACTGGACCACAGATCCTTTCATGCTACCAAAGAGCCTGACTGGCTCTTCATCAAAAGGAACAAGCTTGGCCACGGGCTTGCCTCGTTTGGTAATGATTACCTGCTTGCGTTTTGCCTGAACATCGTCCATGACGCGCAGACAATTGGTCTTAAAAACCCCGGCAGGCATTCGCTCAATGTTTCGGTTCATATAATAATACCATGGTAATATGACCATGGTACTATAATAACATATTGTTTCTGGTGGACAGCAGTTTTTTCAACAACATTGCTTGTACAACGCCAATGATCACCTATTGCGAAAAGCTAACCGAGTTGATCGGGATAAATGAGCCGTTCGTTGCGGTCACTGTCGTAGATGCGCAAGGCAGCGCGCCTCAAGATGCCGGCGCCAAGATGCTCGTGACTAGAGATGGGCTCTTCTGGGGTACTGTCGGCGGAGGCAAAATTGAGAGACGCGCCGTGGAGGAAGCGCAGCGCCTCCTGGATGGCGCCTCCCAGCTGAAGATTAGCCCCAATAACACGGCTTTTGTGCAATGGAGCCTGGATCGCGACATAGGCATGACCTGCGGCGGCTCGGTAAAGGTCTACTTCGAGGCCTGCAATCTCAATCCCTGGAGAATCACAGTTTTTGGTGCCGGCCATGTCGCTTGCGCTCTTATTCCGGTCCTGCTCAATCTGGATTGCAAGATCACCTGCATCGACTCGCGCCAGTCATGGCTGGATAAGTTGCCCGTGTCTGCCAAGCTGACCAAGATCCTCGCAGATGATCTTCCCGGGCAGGTCAAGACCATACCGGATGGCTCCTTCGTGCTCCTTATGACCATGGGACATGCATCCGATAAGCCAATCCTCCTGGAGATTCTCACAACACGCAAGTTTCCCTATCTGGGGGTAATCGGCAGCGGTGCCAAGGCAGCGCGTTTAAGAAAGGATATTGAAGACGCCGGCCTGGCTGCCGAGTGCAAAAAAGCTTTCTACTGTCCCATCGGCCTGGATATCGGTACAAATCATCCTCAGGAGATTGCCATAAGCGTGGCAGCTCAGTTGATCGGGCAGAGGGACTACCACAAGGGCAGCGGACAGCCAGAACCGATGCCGTTGACATAAAAAATGGATGGCAGGATACGGGCGGACCAGAGAAAATCAGTTGCCGCTACGTATTTTCCCCATTTATAGCCGAACGCCTATCCGTATCATTTAAATTGTGCAAGTTACCAGCGACCGGTACACTTGCACAAAGGAGAGCATCACTCCTTCTCGCATCCTGGAGATCCCTCCACCCTGGTCAAGCCGGCGAGTTGCTTTACTAAAGTCGCGGAGCATTCCCTGCCCCGACAGAGGATACAACGAGAAGCCGAGTTCGTTGAAGTCAGATCCAGTCAGGTGAGTCAGTCAGGATCTGCGCTTCGAATGCCTGATCACACGCCCATCCGGCGAGACAGAGAATTCTGAGGGAGAATCCGCAATCGAGGCAGCAGAGCGCGGAGCGGGCAAGGCACGAAGCCGCCGAGCGCATAAAAAAGGCCTGAAGCCATGGTAGAAAATATTGAAGCCACTCAACTCCAGGGCATCGAATCC
>CAYPBX010000114.1:0-7511 GCA_964409075.1 uncultured Candidatus Obscuribacterales bacterium | reverse complement strand
CTACTCTCTTTTGCCCTGGCTGGAAGGAAAGACACCCAGAGCCTGGCGGCAGGCGGTGCACTGGGAATTTGATTTCCGCAACCCGCAATTTCAGATCTCTCAGGAGGCACTGGGCATCGACAGCCGTGAGTGTACGCTCAATGTTATCCGCGACAGGCTCTATAAATACGTCCACTTCACCGCGCTGCCGCCGCTTTTCTTCGATCTGACAAACGATCGCTTGGAGTTCCAGAACCTGGCGAAGGATCGAACCTATAAGGAGCTGGTGCTTGAATATGCCCAGAAGCTGCTGAGTTTGCGCCTGCGTCATGCAGACAGGGCACTGACAGCCGTTCTCTCCACACCCCAGGGCCTGTTGGGATGCGCCTGAGCAGGCGATCTCAAAAGCGCGCCGAAGAAGCAACACTCAACTGCTTATTCTTGCCACCCTATAGCCAGACTGCACCTCAAACCTATCTGCTCGACAGCCGCCAGAGATTGTCTCTACTCCGTTTTCTGGCGAACCTGCTCGGGCTCGAGAATCCCGACGTCAGTGGAAAGCAGGCGTTTAACCGGTGCCTGATTGCACACCCAGAGGGCCAGGAGTCCTGCCACTACCCCCAGTACTATGCTCCCGATAATATCGGTTGGCCAATGAAAGCCTTGATAGATCCTGGAGACACCTACAAAAATGACGAACAGAAAGAAGACAATCGCCCGCCAGTCTCTCAGCGTGGCAGCAAAAATAACCGCAGCAGCAGCAGCCACGAGAGTATGTCCGGATGGAAAGGAGTGACTGGTTGATAGAAGCTCCGGCATGGGGATGTTCAGCTGCTGCGCCGCGTAGAGATCCGGTCTGGGCCTCAGAACCCAACCCTTCAATAGAGCAACGTCTAGGGATCCGATCAAAAGTGCCAGAGCCAGCTGACAGGCGATCATCCTGTAGCCCCTCCACCACATGGCGGCTACCGCCAGCCAGAAGGCCACCCCCTTCCAGGCTAGCGTAGCAAAAACCCAGGCGGCCCAGACCGCCAATTGACTGTGGTAGGAGCGCAACCAGAGAAGGACATGTAGATCCCAGCTTTGAATAAGCTCCGGCACCGCTACCCTCTCAGGGCGATCTCCTGCTAGGTCTTTCCGATTACACCCAGCTAGCGCCCTAGACAAAACGCTTCACAGTGGCCAAATTGAGGCGACCCTGCCGATGGCTACCCGTAGGCAAAGTGATTATATCCAAGGCTGGTATAGATTACAATAGACATTAGATGCTGTTAAGAAGCCGCCTGACAGATGCGATCGCCTGCCGGAAAGTTGGTCCTGTGCGCTCTCTTGCCTCTGTACCCAATCGATCACAACTCCACCTGACAATGGCGGTGAGGAGTTTCCCGAGGGCTGAGAGATGAGACAAAGCTGTAACCGTAGGCAATCTGGTTCAATCGTTGTGCTAGTCATTGGATGCACGTTGCTCCTGGGTTTACTGGGTTTCGGATTGTGCTACATGAAGCTGGTGCTCGGCGGCGCAAAAGAGCTCCAAAACGCCAATGACGCGGGGATTTTGAACGTGGCCTATAAGTCCCTGCTTGAACCAGGGGTCGAGCTGCAGCCAGGAATCGAATCTACCCAGTTCGGACCATACGCTCTAGGGACCAACGGGAAGATCCGGCTCCACAATATCAACCGTCTCTGGGCGCATGCCCTGCTCGTAGCCCTGAATACCCGGGCCATGCTGGATGAAGGTGTCGCCACAGCCCTGGCTGTCCCGCACGCCCACCAGGTTCATGAGGCTGTCTCATCGATAAGCGCGCGCCTGGCAGGTGCTCTCAAGGAGGACACCAACCATCGCTCTCATTTCCTGAACATGGCAAATGCCAACTCGGTGAGAATGATCAACGACTCTAAGCAACCGATTCGATTAAATGCCAGCCTCAGGACCTCCTACGTCGGCAGGGGCGATGCTAGCGACATGCACTTTCAGCTCAGTGCTACTCCAAGAGGGCTAAACATGGACATTGCTCCCTTCCTGAAACAATTGAACAGCGGAAGACTCTACTTCCGAGGCTACCAAAATATAAAGGTATTAGGAAAAACTTTTATGTTTGTGCCGCTGCTGAGTCAAGGCGGTGCTCATTTGGTGTCGGCTAAGAACTTCGAGGCAAACAAGGACCCTCAGATTGGCCCGCAACCATTCGAGCCAGTAGCTGCAGTCCCGAATACCTTCTTGTACAGCGGCACTGTCGATGTCAATCAAAGCAAGGGATTCCTCTCCCTGCCAGCCGCAGCCCAGGCAGGCAAGAGGAACGACACGCAACCGATCATTGTGCACGGATTCATCCGCATCGAGAACCACACAAAGATAACAGCAACTCCGTTCGACTTCTTTTATAACAGTTACAGTTACCGTACTGGGACTATACTAGATCGGCTCATACAACGAATTCGTGAGATCTGGCCTAACTTCGACCTGGGGGAGAGCAGGCATGATCTCTATAACCTGCTGCGGTCCGAGGTACTCCCTCCAGGTGAGAGTGCCTACATTTATGTCGGTAACTATGAGGGCGACCCTAGTGATACTAACCCCGTCGTCATGCGCCGCGAGTCAGAAGTGCGCCAGAGGGGTGCTTTCATTCTTCCGTATATAGGAGAGCAGCCAGATGGCTTCGCTAACAGCAACTTCCATTCCTCTACGCCGCACTATCAGATAATCTTTATCCCATCAAGCGGTTTCAACAATCTTTTGGCGGTGATCAAGTTTTGGCCATAGGTGTTGTGTTCCTCTCGGGACAAGTTCAAGATCCCGCCCCTGGACAGCCTGGATATGGATAAGACAAGCGCACTATCGTAGGAGACCAACATCATGTTCCGGTACAATCGATACAGGATAAGCGAGGCAGGTGAGATGCTGGTAGAGCTCTTTTTAGCCCTGCTGGTACTGATTCCTCTGGCTCTTTTCTTGCTCGATATCGCAGCAGTGATAATCGCCAACCAGGTCAACGACCAGCTGGCCAAGCGTGCCTGTCGGGCTGCAGCAAATCAGGTCACTCTCGCTCAAGCTCAGAAGGCCGTCGAGCAAATCGCCCTTCAATTTAAACCCGGTGGCATATTCAACAAGTTAGAGTCCCTGGATGTCATCCAGTTCGACAGTAATGGCAGTGACGGCGTGCGGGTGAGGTCAATTCTAAAGATATCACTGCCGGTGCCAGTTCCCTTAACCACACAAGGAACCTCAGTCAGCTTCAGGGCAGAAGCCCACGAACCGATCGTGGCCCTAGGCCTATAACAGTAAGGGCGAGTGTTTCCTCAGATTCGTAAAGGAAACAGAAAAGTACCAGACTGTACACCCAGGGAAACAAAAAGGAAGCACCAGTATGATAACGCCGGAAGCTCGACTTGTTATACTAGTCCAACAAATGGAGCATCCATCACTCGCTCCCCTTACTAGAGCCGGGCTGCTGCTCGCCGTGGTATTTGCCCTCTGGTCGGCAGTGCCGGCAGCAGCAGACGACCCGGAATGGTTGCTCTTGTATGAGCAAGGATTTAAGTCCTATCAGAGGCGCAACTTCGCGCAGGCAAAAAAAATGTACGAGGCGGCTCACCGGCTTGTCAAAGACAAGCCAGATGGTGCCCTGGAAGATGCTACAACCTTGAGCTCTCTTGGACACGTATACAAAGACGAGCAGAGATACGAAGAGGCCGCCTTACTTTACAAGAAAGCGCTGAGTCTGCGTGAGAGTAGGCTCGGCCGGGAGCACGGCGCAGTACTGGAGGTAGTAGAGCAACTTTTGCAATGCTATCATGCTCTGGGACAGCAGGGTCAAATTGCTGAACTGTTAAAGCGGTGGCCGTCTGCCCGAAAGACGTACCCCGAGATCAAGAAAGCTTACAGAACCTGGCGGAAGAATACCGAGTGGCAGAGGTATTGTGAGCTTGGGTGCCGTGCAGGCGATCACGGCGATTACGCACAGGCAACCAGGATGTTCCAGCGGGCGCTTGCCGAGGTTTCCGGGCTGAAGGACAGCCGCCTGGCAAGGGCCGAGATCTTCTTTCAGCAGGGAAGCTTTCTCCTCAAAGAGGGCAAGCCCTCTCAAGCGGAGAGCTTGTCGCACCAAGCTGCAAGCTATCGGGCCGCGGTTCTGGGGAAGAGAGATACGCAGACACTGCGCGCCGAGCTACAGCTTTATGAGTGCTACGTTGCCCAGTCCAAACATGCGGAAGCACAAGAATTATGGAGGCATTTGCTCAAGGAAGCTGCAGCAGGCAGGCATCTAGATCTTGTTACAGAAATGGGTCACTCATGTTTTAAACGTGAAGATTGGGAAGAGGCAGCCCGACTTTACGCCAGGGCTCTCGCTATTAAGGAACAAACCGTAGGGCTATCTGACCCATCCTTGCTTCCATGCTTGGATTCTCTCAGCGACTGCTATCGGTACCAGGGTAAGTTCGGCAAAGCAGCTTCTTATTTGAGGAGGGCTGTCCTGATCCGTGAGAGGACGCTGGGGCCAACCGCTCCTGGGCTAATTGTCTCGTTGCATAAACTAGGTTTGGCCTACTACTTTCAGAATGAATATTCTGCAGCCGAGCCAATTTACAGAAGATTGAGAACACACTACCAACGTAATCCGGGTGATCCAGACGCAATGGCTAGGATATTGAATGAGTACGCAATCATTCTGGAGAAGACCGGAAAGTTTCAAGAAGCGCAGAAGCTGAGGGAGCAAGCACTGTCGATCGTGCGCAATCACCACAAGCTCGATTGAGGACCAAAAGCTGGAGCTCACGATCGAGGTGGACCAAACTTGTAGCCAACTCCATGAACGCTCTCGATCAATGATTGTCCGTCCTGCACGTCGATCTTCTTGCGCAGGCGCTTTATGCACTGGCGAACAGCAGCAGGTGAGGCATCGGTATCGGATCTCCAGATATGATTAAGCAGGGAATTTAGAGAGAAAATCTGGTTGGGGTGGCGCATGAAGAATTCGAGCAAGTCGAATTCCCTGGGCAACAGTCTTACAGGATGTCCTTCCCTGGTCAGTGAGTGCGTTCCACGATCCAGCCTAAGATAGCCTGCCTGCAGCACATTATCCATGAGCGCTGCCGGCCGCCTGAGCAGAGCTCTCACCCGAGCTGCCAGCTCACGCATATGAAAGGGCTTTGTCAAATAGTCATCGGCACCACTATCGAGCCCGCACTCTCTCTCTTCGACCTGCCTCTTGGCGGTCAGCATCAACACCGGAGCATTGCCACCGGCAGCACGGTACAGGCTGAGAACCTCCAGTCCGCTTTTTCCAGGGAGCCCCCAGTCAAGCACAATCAGCTCAAATTCGCTTATCTTCAACAGTTGAAGTGCATCGCCCCCATTGTCGACAATCTCTACTACATGCCCCTCGAAGCTCAGCATGTCTGATATGGTGTCAGCGATGTTCTTCTCGTCTTCTACCACCAGAATCTTGGACATTTCACTTCTGCCCTTCCTTGCGGGAAACACCCTTGCTGTCACCATCGATTTCGACCGCCCCAAGCGTCATTGGAATGCGGACCGCGAACTTGCTTCCTCTACCAGGACAGCTATCGAGCAGAATCTCGCCTCCGTGAAGCTTCACAATCGACCGGCAGATCGGCAGCCCGAGCCCTGTTCCTGAACGCCTCCGACCGTCGGCAGGCATAGCTTGCCTGAACCTCTCAAAAACAACTTCTTGCAGCTCCCTGGCAATGCCGCAACCATTATCCGTTACTGTCACCACAAAATATCCTGGCTCCTCCTCGACGGACAAAGACACTGTGCCACCGGCAGGAGAAAACTTTACAGCGTTAGACAAAAGATTAACGAGCACCTGAATAAAGCGATCGCGGTCGATGATGACAGTCAGCGCCACCGGAGCCACAACCAGCCGGACCTCTGCTTGCTTGGCAAGTTCGCGCACCGCTTCAACCGACTCAGTGACCACCTCTTCCAAAGGCACACCCTCCAGAAACAACTCCAGCCTGCCAGACTGAATCTTCTCGAAGTCGAGCAGATCATTGACGAGTTTCATAAGGCTGCCTGTAGCCTGGTCAGCACTCTTGATCCGCCTCCTCGCCTCGTCAGAGATCGACCCTAAAGCTCCGATGTCCAGAAGCTCCAAAACCGACTTGATAGAGGTAAGCGGGATACGCAGGTCATGGCTTACCATCTCCATGACTTCTTGCTTTAGCCGGTCTGCATCTCTCAGCTCGGTAATGTCGTGCAGTACGCTGAACAGGGCCTCCTCCCTCTCGGACCATACAGCCGACCATAGAACATCGATGACCGTGCCGTCCATCTTCCTAATGCGGCTCTCAAAGGAGCCTGAACCTTTCTCAGTCATCACCTGCTGAATGGCACTCGACGTTCTGTCCTGCTCCTCGGAGAGGACAACATCATTGAGGGACTTCCCAAGCAGCTCAAGAGGGCTGTAGCCGAGCATTGTCTGCACAGCCGGGCTTACGATCAGGAATCGACCGGAGCTATCCAAAGAGCAGATTACATCTCTGGCGTTCTCCACCAGCGCCTTCTCCTTAGCCTGCGCTAGTTTGAGGGCATTTGTCATTTCGTGAAAGACGCGGTCAAGATCCGATATCTCATCCTCCTCCAGCAGTGGGGCATTGAGAGGCTCTTGTTGCGCCAGGCGCTTAGCATTGTCGCTGAGAACCGCCAGCCGGGACATGATACTTCTAGCGAAGAACGCTCCCAGGGCCAGAGTGACTGCAACACTGGTTGTGACAGCAAGACAGAGAAAGAAAACCACGTTGCGGCGCGATTGAGCTGCAGCAGGAGACGAGCTCGCTATGATGCCCGATGACCTGCGCACCAGTTCCTTCTGCTGTAGGACCATCTCGGATAGAAGAATCTCCCCTTGCCGCTGGAGCTGTCTGCTGTGCTGAACCGAGACAGGCCGTCCATCGTCGAATGGCTGCCTGACCTGATGAAACAGAGACAGTATCCTCTTGCCGGTCGCCTTAATCTTGCCAACAGTTGCAGAAAGCTCGGGTTCGTCGGCGACAACGGCGCCCAGCTCCTTCTCCTGCTCTGGAATTCGGTGCAGCGCTAAGTCATAGCGCTCTCTATAGGCAGGGCTTCTCGTAGCACGATCAACAAAAAGGGCTGATCCTGCGTCATAGTAGAGTTTGGTGAGGGACTGCACCTCACTTATGATCGCTCGCGCCCTCGTCTCTTCACGGAGGTCGTGCTCTGCTTGCCAGAGCAGAAAGATCAGAACTGCTACAAACACCAGCTGCAAGATTAAGGGCCCGGCTACGACAATCAGGCCCTTCTGTGACAGACTAAGTGGAAATCTGAGGTACATAGACTGTTGTGGCTTGGTGACTGACTCTAGAATTTAATCTCGCCTGACTATATACCACGCAATTAGCACTGTATTCCAACAAGAGGAGCGGCACATCCCCACTCCAAGCATAGCTTGACACACAAACAAGCAAAGGCATTGCACATGGCAGGTGTATACGTATCCTTGCCAGCCGACTGGCATAGCAGCCGGCAGATGCGAGACTGGCGGTCA